>NZ_AHMN02000013.1:155000-415138 GCF_000243695.2 Leptospira kirschneri serovar Cynopteri str. 3522 CT
CTTCGGAAATTTTTCTATTTGCCTGACGAATAAAATCAATGTCGAATTTAGGAAGTGGTTCATACAAATCGGCGCCTATATTATAGACTAATTTTTCTTTCTTACCATCTGGGGTTTTAGACATCTTATAAAGACCACCGCCCGCTTTTCTTCCCAGATCACCTTTATCGATGAGCTTTTGAAAGTAACCCGGAAGTTTAAAAGTAGAATGAGCCGCATCTTTTGTCATTTCATAGAGATTATCTACGATCGCCTTGTGAACGTCTAGTCCTACAAAATCCGCGGTGTCTAAAGGAGCCATCGCTCTACCAGTGTAACCGCTCATGATCGCATCCATTAGAGCAATTCCACCTTTATCGGAATATTTTTCAGCAATCTGCGCGACTTCGTTGATGAGCTGAAAACCGATTCTGTTACCGGCAAACGCGGGAGTGTCGTTCGTATAGACGACTGCGCGGCCTAAAACTTTTTCTAAGTATTCACCGAGTTTTTTGAGAACTTTTTTATCCGAACCTTTGTGAGAAACAAGTTCGCAAAGAATCATTTTGTAAGGAGGATTGAAGAAGTGAGTTCCAAAATAATGTTTTTGTCCATCTTCGTCGAATGCTTTGGAAAGTCTTTCGATAGAAAGACCGGATGAAACTGTAGAAACGATGGTTCCCGGTCTTCTCGAGCTTGCGATTCTTTTGTTGATCGGTTCTTTTACTTCGTAACTTTCTGCAACGAGTTCGAAAACCCAATCGGATTCAGCGACCGCTTTTTCTAGATCCTCATCATATGAACCTGGAATCAGTCTAGGACGGATTGTATCTGTTTTAACCGAACCGATCGCTTTTTCGATACCTTCTTTTGCTTTGTTCGTGTCCCTAGCGAGCATGTGAACTTTTGCCTTTCCGAATGAGGCAACAATTGCCGCAGATCCGGCGCCCATGGTACCGTTCGCGCCCAATACTGTTACTGTTTTGATTTCTCTCATGAAACTATACCAAATCTTGGATTTCCCAATGGAATAGGACTTGTTTAAAACAGCCAGGCGGGGAGGAAAGTTTTTTTCATGACTGGACGGATAGAGAATTTAAAAAACAGAACGAATGTTCTGTTTTAAAGTAACGGAAAGTGAAAAAGAAAAGATCAGAATGATTCAAAAAGGATTTTTAAAATTTTCGAGGATTTCTCGCTGGGCGTGCCTCTGCGAAATGGTTTGGAAAAAGTGTAATGATTTGTAAATGCGCAGAGTCGCGCTCTCCGCTTCAGTCAAGTTATTGAATACGAACGAAATTCAAGATGGAGATCGAAAAAGCCAATAACTTGACTCCGCATCGATCGCTCACGTGCCGAGCGACCCGGAGATAAACAAAACAGAATGAATGTTTTGTTTAAAACGCTTAAGGTGTCGTTTGTCTATAATTTTGAAAGCAGAGATCCAATCTGAAAAATATCTGCAATTCTTAGCTGGAAACATCCGACTGTCCAAAACTATTAGCTATTCGATTGGTTTTGTCAGTAGTAAAGAGAATTCATATTAGAGTTGTTGAAAAATGAATTCTCCATCTGTTTCTATTTTATGCAAATCGGCAATTGAAGCAGTTTTGTTAATCGCCACTATGGAATTTTCAACAACTCTATTAGTCGTTTAGAGTGCGTCCTAAAACTCAATTTTACTTTATCAAAAATAACAGTGTCTTATTATATTCTAAGTGTAAATTTTTGAAAAACACGCCTCATTTTTGGAAATTATTATAATATAAAATGAATATTCTGTGATCATTATTTTCTTGGTTTTACTGAGAATGAATAAAGAATACGTTAGTCATTTATGAAGTATTTGAAATATTTAAATATTCTGAAATTACAATTTAGGGCCCGCGCCTTGTATTTCGGTGAGTGCCGCTCTTTTTATTTAGGGCTTAGGTCCCTTTTAGATATTATTATCGAACTCGGATTAAGACAAGCATTACGTTTAACTGAATTACTCCCCTGTGAAATTTTCTTGAATCGGTTTTAAAAAACACCTATTTGCCAAACATGTGCAAAAAAGTAATCATTCCTTTGTTCTTCTTTCTTAAGGAGACTTTAATGTTGAAATACATATTCAAAACAATATATTCCTATTCTTTTATATTGATGGTCACATTTTTTGCGGGATGTGGGGGAGAAAATTCAAATTCATTTGGAATTTCTTCTTTAAAAAGTTCATTTTTAAATTTGATCGATTCACACTCTAACAATTTGACTGTGATTCCTACCGGAGGACTTTATGTTTTTGTAACTAGTTATACAAATAGTACTTCCGTTTTACCTCTTACTCACAATGGAAACTTCTCGGGTATTTCCGGCGCAGATGCATATTGTAATTCTCATATTCCTTCTAGCCTATCCGGGACCGGGCCTTATAAAGCGATGATTGTAGACGGTGTTAATCGTGTTGCGACTACGGTCGGACCGAATTCTTCGTCAGGACAAAAGGATTGGGTCTTTGTAAAAAATACTTCGTATTACAGACCGGATGGAAAGATGGTGTTTACTACGAACGACTCTGGGCTTTTTGATTTTTCGACTGGAAATCTAAGTTATGCGTTCGCCGATTTTTTTTACCTCTGGGATTTTGGGATTTGGACTGGACTTCAGTCTAACTGGAAAACGGCTCCATCTACACAACTTTGTTCTTCTGGATCGCAGCCTTGGACAAACGGAAATGCTTCCGTTCAAGGAGGGATTGGATATGCAAATTACAAAACAGGGACTTCTATTTCGGCGGGTTCTATTCCTTGTCAATGGAAGGAAACCCAAGACCCAAATTCTCAAGGAAGTATGGAGATGGGAATACTTTGTGTACAAGAAAAACCTGTCACATTGAAAGCAAAGATCGGTTTTTTAGAGGATTCTCAGTGTCATAATAATAATGCTCATAGTTCTCCTTTCACGATCCCTTGGAGTCAATGCCACGAGTTCAAACGTCATTTTGATCCCGTGACCGGAGTTGCCGTTTCGAGCGACGTTGCAAGTCCTGGAAGTTACAGACCAGTTCCCGGTCAGGTTCATTTGAATTTTTTCAACAGCACTCAGACAAATCCGGCGGGTTGTTACGTATCTAATTTACAAAGTGGTCTGGATGGAAATATAAGTGCTCCTCAGATAAACACTTGTTTGAAGACCATCCCCGCTCCGGATCGGGTTCGAATTACGGTTGTGCTGGACTACAAAACAAGTCTTGTATATAACAATTCGATCGGTACAATCCGTAGCGTTTGGGAGAAGACAACAATTTCAGCTCTCAATTATTTTCCATACGACCAGAGTAAATTTTTCCAAACTCTATTCGTGGACCCGAATACACAAAAGAGTCAGGTGGAGCCTTACTTTGAAGTAGTGTTGCCCTTGAGTGAATATTGGAATGCAACTACGAAAACGTACGATTTAGGAACCGTAAACCTTTTGAGTTCAATCCCCACGAGTCTCATGAATAGCATGAAGTTGACTCTTTCAAGTTGGCAGGGAGTGGTGGAATTTCATAATCGAATGGAAGCTCCATCCGAATCCGTGGAAAAGATTCACTTTGATATGTTTATCAACAATCCAGCTCGGAATTGTGTAACTTGTTACACAATTAATTTTAATGGCACATACGGTTCCGGAGCCTATCCGGGGAATCTTTTCTTGAGCGCGCCACAGGCAAATATTATCATCGCATCAGAACTTTCGGTTGATATTCCTTTGGGTCATGAGTTCGGACATACCATAGTACAATCTGCAGCTCCTTGGACATTAACTACGACTAATAATTGGGCGGGACAGTTTAGAAATTCTAATAATCAAAACTATGCACGGGCGCACAATCTGTATGAATACCAAGATATGAATATGGCGCTGACGGAGGGGATTGTAAATCCTATCGGTAGATATTTGATTAGCGGAAATCGGGGGAACTGGGTGCAAGGAAACTACTATCTGGGTACATACCAAAATGGTTGGCAGTTGGATCCGATCGTGGACCAGGCGTATTCCGATTACCAAAGGTTTCGGTATGAAATGTGGGTCCGAGGAATCTCAGAAAATTCTCCGGAGTGGAACTCCAGGTTGCAAAATATCCAAAGCATCAATTCTACTTTTACAAATTATAGCACAAACTCAAACAATGAATATCGTTATGACGGCTTTGTTCATTATCTGTTGCAAGTGCCTCCGTATCATGTGGATAGTTATTACGCAATTGGAAACTATGCTCCTTATTTAAATCAATTTGAATATCGATACGATCAAATGAAGTTACTGGGAGAAATGTTGGACGGTGGGCCGGTAAATTTCAAGTGGGTCTATTATGGAGACGTGGTTCATCCTAAGAATTCTAGAGTGAGTTTGAAAGATTTGTTAACCACTTTGAATGAACTCTACGACGGTTCTCCTCTTCCTGCAAACGGAAGTCCGGGATTCAACGACAAATATCTTTCGATCAAAAGTCCTTTTTCTCCCCAATCTCTGGGATGGAAATTGATCCAAAAGGGACTTATTTCTAAGAGCGAAGTGGATAATTTATTTCGTGCGGTGGGAATGGATCAACTCGCAAACATCTGCGGTTATCCTTGGGCTTTACCAGATTGTCAATGAGATAGGGTAAAATCCTTCTAGTTTAAACGATCGATCGCGAGATATTACGATTACTCTCGCGATCGTCATAGGTTCTTGAAAAATTCTATAGTGACGATTAGCAAAATTGTTTCTATTTTATGGAAACGGTCGATTAAAGTAGTTTTGTCAATTGAATTAGGAATTTCTCAACAACTCTATTGAAGAATGATCTGATCAACTTTATTCTTCCTATATTTAACAAATGCATTTCCGTTTTGAGAATATCCAAGATAGGGTCCGTTTTTTTGGAATTGTTTACCGAAAACTTTTTCGGCAATTCCTCTATCTGAACCAATAGTCACACCCTTATCGATACCAGGGCTATTGTCTCCGTATGCATTGACTTGAAGAACCGAACCAATATTTAATAAAAAGGAAGTTTCTTTGTTACTATAAATATAAAATTCACTTCCGGAAGATTTATCGACTTGGATCTTATCCGGTTGTCCCCATAGTTTTAGTAGATCCTCTAGTTTATCACCAGGACCAATCCCACCGACCTTGAAAACATTTTGTTTTGTGTTCTGAGATGGTTCCGGCAGATTGATTCCTTGAATATTTGCGAGATACTTTGCCCAACCAGAAAAAGAATCATAATTTTCTAAATAATATAAAGCTAATTGTTTCGTTTTCGGAGTTTTTTCTTTGTAAGATTCTAAAAGAACGTAATTTAAAATAGGAGTAAAGTTTTCGTAAATATAATCCGGATCTAATTGTAATTTTTGATGAATTGAATTTCCGATTCCTTGTAAATAAGCCTGAATGTCCGGATTCGATTTAGATTTTTCACTGAAACTTTGTACTCTTTTATCCACCATATTTGCAACCGATTTGAAAATCTCCATGGCCTTTTCTTCATCGTCGGTCCAATACAAAACCACTCCAAAATTATTTGCCAGAGGAATGGAATTTTCAGCTCTTACGGTGCTTCCTGCAAGAGACTTTGCAACGTTCATGTCGTTTTCTTCGGTGGAATAAGAAAGAAGGACTGCATAGTTTGAAATAAAGTAAGGATCTTCTGTTTTTATAATTACCTTTTGATAAGCTTCTTTCGCTTTTGCATACGCGGCTTGGTTGCCAGGAGTCGTTCGCATAACAGCTCTTTTACGAAGTCCGCCTGGAAACAACATAGAATCCCGAAAAGAAGGCATATCGATAATCGGCTTAATTTTTAAATCTTCGTTGCTTGCGGTTGACATCCAAATTTTATGAAGACAAATTGCATAAGATTTTTCTAAATGAGTATTACCGGGAAATTTAGAAAGAGCCTTTTCTAAATTGGATTTAGCCAGATCTAGATTTTTACCGAATTGGATATCATCAAAGGTTTTTTCCAATGTAGCCAGTAAAGAATAGAGTTCCTGTTTATCGCTACTGAATCTGGAAAGTCTATCGTTCGGAGAAGGATGACTTGTAAAATACAAAGAAGTCATAGATTCCGGACTGGTTTTATCTAATTTTTTTTTCGCGATATATTCTTTATATTGATTATCTATATCGCTCATCAATTCCAAGGTACGAATCATATATTCTCCGCCGTAACCCGCTTTATTTAAAAGTTGAAATCCGGTTTGATCTGCATCTACTTCCTGGTCCTGAGAAAATTTAATATTTTCTAATATAACTTCTCCGCTTGGATTTCCTTTCAACTGATAGAATTTTTTTACAGAATTAAAGGTATGTTTATTATAGTAGTGTGAAAGTTCGTGGGATAAAACACCCGCAATGTATCTTTCTCTATAAAAATTCAGTTTATCTTTTACGTCCGGTTCTGAATTTGCAATTACTTGATCTAAAATATCTAAAGTACCCGAATTGATACAAAACTGTCCGCCCGCCATAGCGAAAGCGTTGAAAGAATTGTCCTGAATTAAATTATAAACGATCGGAAAAGTAGGATTCCCTGAGGAATCAGCCAGTTTACGGAACGCCGAATCGATGGGTTTTTTCCAATGATTATGATCTTTGAGAACCTTTCTAGATTTAAGAATCGTTCCGTATTGATAAGCGCTTTGACGAACGATTTGAGCATACAACTCGGCGTCGAAATCAATCGTATTATTTTTTTGAGCGTTAGTAGGAAAATAAATTGATAACGTTCCAGCGAAGAAGATGAATTTGAAAAACCTTTTCATTTTGTTGAGACCTTTAGAAAAAATATCGATAGGGACAGTATAAGATGATCAAAAAAATTTCGTTGTCAAGCTTGATTCAATTCTATTTTTTTCATACAAAAATTACATATAACTTTTAACTACTATATACATTTATCCGAAGTTGAAAAAAACGCGGACTTAAAAATAAAGTTTCTTAGTCCTCTTCGGAAAAAACGTTCAGGTCAAATAAAGTACAATATGGATCTTCTTTAATTCCTAAAAGATGAGCAAACGCAGACTCGGTTTTCCCACCTTCATTATTAAGAAGACGAATTTTTTATCTAAATTGTGATCCGGCAGAATTTTATTTTCTATTTCGAGATGAATAAATCCCATTTGCTCGATCTTTATCCAAACATTTCGTAAAAAAAGTTTTTAATTTTAAAACGAACTAGAATTGAATTTTTATTTTGCAAAATTTTTTCTTCAAATTTAGATTCCAAAAAGTTACAAAATGGATTTCTTAAAGTTTTTGGAATCTAAAAACATACAAGAATATCTACTTCTCTAAAATTATGATCTATACTTAAAAAAATAGTTCCGCGATGACTGGTTTAAAATTAGATATTTTTCAAGATCCTGCATCGGAAATTTTTGTTTCCAATTTTGAAATGGTTTGTGGATAAAATTGAATTTTAAAATTAATAAATAAGAATATTTAAATAAATTAATATTTATTGAATATTCAGATTAGGATGATTTTACAGATAAGGTAATTACACAAAACTATTCGGAACTGCACAATAAAAAATCCAAACCAATAAGTTTACCACTTCAATCCTGTGAATTCAACGTAAGAAAATTGGGCGAATCAAGACCGTGCTTTCAGCTACAGTCAATAAATTGTATGAAGGAAACTGAATGCAATATTTCTTCTTTAGTTTCAATTTAATTATAGAACGCGACCCGTAGGAAAGCGTTCTGCTGAGTTTCTCTACGCTTTAAATCGCTTTCGCATTGGATTCTATCGAACTAACGTAAAACAAAACTTTGGGATAAATATTTAGGTGCTCAATTTGATAGGGGTGGGTAAAAATATTAGAGTTTTTGAAAAATTCTATAGCGGAGATTCGTAAAACTGTTTTAGTTATCCATTTCAATGGAATAGATAGGAGGATTAATTTTTCAACAATTTTAATTATAAAAAGGGTTAGGATCAATCTTCTTCGGGCAACAAAGGAGAAATGAAATACGCAATGAATTCCAATTTACCGGTAGTTCCAGATTTTTGATAGATGGAAAATGTTTGGTTCTCGATCGTTTTCAAACTTTTTCCTCGAATAGCAGCGATTTGGTGATTAGACATACCTCTTAAAAGTAAAAGGGCAATTTCTTTTTCTTTATCGGAGAGGTCCCATTCTTCCAATTGTTTTTGAAGAGATTCCCAGAAAGATTGATTGTTCTGAACTAAAAATTGATTTTTATTTTTGAGTCCTTCGATCATTACTTTAGCGGATTCAATATCCGCTTTTGTGTTTCTAATTTCCTGAAATAAAAAATAAATTCCAATAATAGATAATAGACCGAATGCAGCTTCGATCGTAGTGAAATAAGCCTGAGATCTTTCTATCCAATTAATATCGAATGCGAAGGTTAAAACTTCTTCAATGATCCAAAGTAAAATTAAAAAGATATACATCGAAAAAAAATAAAATCGCCTTTCTTGTGGAAACCAAAGTTTCATTTTTACCTTCTAAAGAAAATTTTATTAGAGTTTTTGAAAAATTCTATAGTTCAGATTAAAAAAATACCTCAATCAACTATTTCCATAGAGCAGATGGAGAGTTAATTTTTCAACAATTCTATTTATGTAATTATTGAATTACACCAAAAGTAAGTTTAATTTCAAATAACTTGATAGAAACTCTATAAAATGAATTTTTAATATACTTTTGTTTTTTAAATTTCATGCGGGTATTTCTTGTAAAAAATATTTATTTTCAAGTTTTATAGAAATTCCTTATTAAAACTTATTTCTAAAATTTAAAGATTCATTTCCAAAAAAATTCTTACTGATCTTTATAAAATTGGAGTAACCTGAATTTTTATCGTAAAACTTTGTGTATTCTATTATAAGTTATGAGTAATTTTACAATGAGTATTAAATTTGAAACTTGTGCTAAATGAAAAATTTTTATATCTAAAAGTCAAGCTCTATTGGGATCACCGAAAATTCTATAGGTAAAAACCACTAATGGTAAAATCGTTTCTGAGTAGTTTCCGCAATTACTGTTTACACCTATTGAAGTGGATTTGGAAATCGATAGAATGAACGGATATTGAAGGAAGAATATATAATGAAACTTTTAAGTTTGATTCTAAAAGAGTTTGAAAAGAGCTTTTGTAAAAATAAGATAAAGTATATTCACCTCGTTTTTGGGACGAGTTTATTTTTTACGGCATGTGTCTTTCCACAACAAAGATACGTTTCTTATTATCCTACTGACTACGTTTATAAAGGTGACTTACAAGGTTTGGAGAATTGTCTCCGTTTGGGAGGGGGAATCAATCAAAAAGATCCGTTTTTTAAAAATTATACTCCTCTTATGATCGCAGCAAAGGAAGGAGAATACTTAATTTCGGAATATTTAATTAGACACGTAAATGCAAGAACAAGAGACGGACATACAGCCTTGATGAAGGCATCTTTTAACCGTTATCCCGGAAATCGTAAAACTTCGGGTGCGGATATACATACAATGACCTTACAAGGGCATACGGCTTGGTCAGAGTCTACATTAGAATATTATAAAATGATTCAAGATATTCTTATTAAAGCCGGTGTTGGTGCTAAATGATGAAGTTCGCACATTATTTTTTACTTATAATTTTTATATTTTTTTTAGAGCATTGTAAAATGGATACCTCTGGCTGCGAAAAGAATTGTGAGGCTCAGTTGTCTATCTGTCTTCTCGCTGCGATCAATTCAGAATCCTCCGCTGTTCCTTTTCTCTGTTATCAAGTATGTGATACTTGTAAGGATAATTGTAGATTAAAGACTTCTTCAGGAAGTGGGGCTAATCGGGGTAGTGGGACACGGACAGGCGGAGGAAGTTCTTCGAGCGGCAGTGGGGGAAGCAGCGGCGGAACTGGTCACGGCGGAGGGGGAGCGCACAGTGTTTATGAGGATTTTACATTTTAGAAAAACGTAAAGTATACTTCTATGAGACCCAAGGATAACGAACTTAAAATCAAATTTCTGTATGAAATCCATATTTTCTAAATGTCATCGTTCAATAAATTTATTAAGTAAGGTCCTTAAAAATAATTTCAAATATTATAAAAAGAAAGTTTCGATTTATCCTTGATAGGGATTTTGTTATAAGATCAAAAATATCGTTTCAAATTTTTACGGGATGGATTTTTCAAAACGATTCCGATCAAAATAAAAAGGGATTTTTAAAAAAACAACTTTGAATTTATTTGAAATGGAATCGTATCTTTTTAACTAATTCCGTCTTATTATTTTAGAAGAAAGTAATATTTTAAAAATTTCTTCTAAGCGGAGTTAAAAAGTGAAGTCATTCTTTGGTCTGATTGAGCGAATTTATAAAGATAGAGATTATTTAACTCACAAACGAGCTACTCACCTTTTTGTTTTTGATATTGCTGCATTACTCTTAGGGTTTTCATCCTCAGTTTTCCTGTGGTTTACCAAAGGAGAGCTTTTTAGGGTGGGATTTGCAGTTATGACGTTCTCATCTTTGATTTCTTTTATACTGTTATTGCGAAAGAAGTTTGAACTGGCTTTAAATATAATCTTATTTGCAAGTGTCGTTTTTGTAACTGCAGGTTGGTTTTGGGGAATTCCTAATGTAGGTTCGGACGTAGGTAATAAAAATATCATTCTCAGTATATTTATTATGATTTTCTTATTTTTTACCGATGTGAGAAAAACTATATATATAATGTTTTACTGTTTTTTTTTAATTTTTGTAGATGAGTTTTATCTTAAAAAACACGACGTCGTTTACACAGCGGATCGAATCGGTTTATTTTTTATGTTTTCGGTGATTTTAATTCTCACGGTAAGAACTTTATATGAATCTGTTCAGGAAAAAAACAAATTGATACAGGAAATTCATCATAGAGTTAGAAATAATCTTCAAGTAATTTCCGGTTTGGTGGAAATGCATAGCGCGTCTGATAAGGAGAATCTGCAAATCATATTATCCGATTTTCAAAATCGTATATTAGTAATATCTGAAGTTTATAATTATCTGTATAAGTCTGAAAATTATTTCGAAATAGACTTTTCGGAAGTGATGAATAAGATTATACTAAATCTCTCTCATAGATTGGGAGAACGTTCTATCAAGATAGAAACCGAAACTGAGTCTACTTTTTTAAGGATTGAAAGTGTTATTCCTTGTGCCATGATTTTTAACGAATTATTATCTAATTCTTTAAAACACACTTTTCGTTCGGAAAAAGGAACCGTTCAAATTTCGTTTCGAAAAAAAGGAAATAAATATTTTCTTCAAGTTTCTGACGACGGTTCTGGAATCAAGGATTCTAAAATTTGGTCCAAACCCAAAACGGCCTGTTTCACTTTAATACAAATATTGACAAAACAAATCAAAGGTCGTTTTCAAATTTTCTCCAAAGGTGGTTTTACTACGGTTTTAGAGTTCAACTCGATCTAAAAAAGGCTGAACAAGTGATAGCTTTATAATAGTTGAGTGATGTTAGAAATGAATGATCCATCTAATTTCTCAAAAAACTGTCGTTGTATTTGAATTCACTATACTTTACGAATTGTTTTGTAAAAAAATATTTTCTCTTCAAGTCTGATTAAATAGAGTGAGTTTTTTGTTTTTCGGGCGAGCGGAAAGACGAGGGTAAGCGGATGAAATTTTCAGGATTGACCAATCATATTTATAAAGACAGAGATTACCTTACTCGAAATAGGGCGTTCCATCTTTTCATTTTTAATGTGGTGTCACTTTTATTGGGTACGTCTGTGAATTTTTATGTTTGGTTTGCGAAAGGTAATTTATTACGTCCTGGTTTTTTAATCATCATGGTTGCATCTGCAATATCCTTGTTTTTTTTATTGAGAAAAAAATTTGAATTGGCTCTCAAAATCGTTTTGATCGCAAGTGTAATCGCTGTTAGTGTTGGTTGGTTTTTTGGGCTTTCGCGGGGAAATTCTCCTTTGGATGAAGGGAATAAGAATATTGTTTTGGCTATATTTATTATGATTTTCTTATATTTTGCAAATGTAAAGCGAACTCTTCTGATTGCTGTGTACTGTTTTCTTTTAATTTTTATAGAAGAACTTTTAATGCAAAAAAGCCACGAATCTATTCATATGGCGGATCGGATCGCTCTATTTTTTATGTTTTCTGTAATTTCGATTATCGCTGTAAAAACTCTTCATGGATCGATTGAAGAAAAAAACGAATTGATACAGGAAATTCACCATAGAGTCAGGAATAATCTTCAAGTTCTTTCCGGTTTGGTGGAAATGCACAGCGATTCTGACCAAGGAAATCTTAGAAATATATTGTCCGATTTTCAAAATCGTATATTAGCAATATCTGAAGTTCATAATTATTTGTATAAGTCCGAAAATTATTTTGACATAGACTTTTCGGAAGTGATTGAAAAAATTGTTATAAATCTTGTTCATAAATTTGGTAAACAATCTGTAAAAATAGAAAATTTAACGGAACAGGTTTTTTTAAGAATCGAATATGCGATTCCTTGCGCTATGATTTTTAGCGAACTTTTATCTAATTCTTTAAAACATGCGTTTTCTTCTGATGTGGGGAAAGTTGTCATTCGGTTTCATAAAGAAGGAAATAAGTATCGTCTTCAAATCGAGGATGACGGTTTTGGAATATCTGATTCTAAAACTTGGTTAAAGCCAAAAACTTCTGGCTTTAAATTGATTCAACTTTTGACTAAACAGATCAAAGGTAGTTTTCAAATCCTTTCGGATTCTGGTTCTATTGCCGTAATTGAATTTAACGCTTAGTCGTATTCAAAATTTAGAATATACTTTTAAACATCTATGTTGATATTTGCAGAATAGTTTTTATATGTTGAGTTCTTACGGCTAACTTTTTTGGAAATACTTAACTTTATACAAACTCGGTTTTTATATCGAACTTGTATTAAATAACACGAGCGAAATCTAAAAGATTTGTTTTATAAACTACTTTTTCCATAAAAATAAAATGTGGGAACTCTTTGGCTCAGATCACAAAAAATGAATGTTTAAAAATTTGTAATACGATTTAATCTGTGGGAACTACCCTGTTTTTTTAGTCTTTAAAAGTTAGGATCGATCATTTCCATAAATGAATGTAGGAACTCTTATTTTTAGAAAAATTTTTCCCTACATCGAATTCATAATAAATAGAGTTTTTGAAAAATTCATTTTCTTCTGTTTTTATATCGAGCTTATCTTAAAACCTCAAAGAATTTTACGTGATAATTCTTTAGAAATTTTTAATAAAATGCAGTAGTTCCTACAAATTAAGTCTCATTTGACAATTTATGAACTTTTGAGCAGTTCTAATCTCGTTCAATTTTTGTAATAGTTCCCACATTTTTGTGAAACTCAATCCCACTTTCTAAGGGCGCCATTTTGTCTAAAACGAATGGATAAAATAATTCTGAATATAGTAATACAGATTTTTTTATCACTCTAATATAACGTGAGTTCGATGTAAGAAAATTGGGGCGAATAATAAACTCAGGTGCAACGACTCTCTACGGATCGCAGCATAATAATCGCTTTCGCATTTGTTACGCCCTGCTCACGTTAATATAGAAACTACTCATTTAACAACGCAAAGACGATTTAAAAGTTTATAAACTTCTCGAAAATACTTAATCTGTAGTAGTTGCCTATAATTAAATTTTCTTAATTTATGTTTTGGCATCTGTTTTAGATAAACTGGAAAGTATTTATTACTTAAAAAGAATACTGATTCAATAAAAATTTACGAAGGTTGGGGTCTGAATTTATCGATTTCTAAATTCAAAAATTTTAAAGAACGGAACCTTTCCAGGTTTTGACTCCGCTTCCTTCGATCGGAAACGGATCCCCTAAATATTTCGGATTTGTTTTGAACAGATTCATATCAATCCAAGCTAGAGTCCTGGCAAAAAATTCTCTAAATCTGCTGAAAGGTCCGCTCGTATAAATTCTTCGATCGGATTCGAAGGCCTGAAATTTAAGACCGATTTTATTTGCAAGAAACGCTGCTCTAGGTTGGTAGACTCTTTGGCTGACAAAAATCAAATCTTGAATCTGAAAAATTTCCTTTGCACGAACCAATGTGTCTAACGTTCTAAAACCCGCATGGTCCACGAATATATCTTTTTCGTTCACTTCGTTTTTAAGAATATAGAGTAGCATGGGTTTTACTTCGTTGTAATAAATGGAACCGTTGTCTCCGGAAAGAAGAATTTTTTTTACCTTACCTTGGTGATATAATTCTAAGGCGCAGTCTAATCTATCTTTTAAAACAGCGGAAGGTTCGTTTTTATAAACGGAAGCTCCGGGAACTACCGCGACCGTTGCGGGTTTTGCCGATCTGTGATTTTGAAATTTTTCCGTACGAAGATATAATTCTTCGAAACTGAAATCGATCGCAATGGGAATGGATATAAGGATACAAAAAAAGAAAAAACTTCGAGTATAAAACTTGGATTTTTTAAAATAATCTAACTGAAACACGGAATTTTGGAATCCTTCAAAATCAGCGATTTTTTCATGTAAACTTACAAGCCGAATTTTAATAGAAAAAGTCCTTTTTTACTTTTCAGACAATTTGAGTCAGGAAAAATTTTCGAAACAGGAAACAAAACTTTGAGTTACAGGTCTTATCTACTGAGTAAAAACCTAATGAATCTCCTGAATTCGTTTGTCAGAATTACTGTCGCCGGTTGTTTTTTAACTCCGGCGGTTATTTTTTCCCAGGAATTAATGGGTTTACGTTCCGGTGTGGATACTAATTCTACTCCAGTTCGGCAGTTGGCACCTATTCGACAATTGAGAAGTTTTGGTCTAGTATTTGGAAACGTAGATACGGTAAGAGAAAGATTCGCGCTTTCCGAAAAACAGCTGGATGAAATTTCTAAGATCAATGAGAAACATAAAAAAGAACATCTTAGGTGGCTTCAAAAAATTTCTCCTATCGAAATTGAACTAGAAGGTCTTTTAATGGAACCTAACGTGGATCTTGTGAAAATTAGAAAGTTACTTGTCGAAATAGGGAAATACTCAGCCGAAATTCGAATCAATCAAATTTCGCACCGTCTTGCTATAGAAAAAATACTTACTCAGGATCAAAAATCCAAAATCAAAGAACAACGTCCGGAGTCAAAATTCCCAGTGAATCTTTTTTCTCCGGATAGAATCATCCTTCCAATACAAGGAATTTTACATTGAGGAATTCATGGAGCAAAAAGAATTTACCGAATTAATTGATTCAACGAAACATATCGTACTTTCGGCGATTAAAAAGAGTCTATTTGAAGAATTTCACGATTCTATCGACGATGTAGTACAGGAAACTTATTTCCGAGCTTATAAAAGTCTTTCCGCAAATAAGTTCCGAGGAGATTCTTCCGTAAGCACCTGGCTTTATACGATTGCAAGAAACGAATCTTTGAGAATGAATCAAAAGAGATCTAGACAAACGGCGCTTGCAAGTAAGTTGAAAGAAAAAGTGATCTTTGATAATTCCAATCAAGAAAAAGAATCTATCAGTTTTACTGATTTTGAATTGAAGGATCTTTTAGCAATGCTTCCTTGGAAATATAAATCTGTACTAAGTCTTGTAGGTGAAGGATATAAGGAACAACAGATCGCGGAAAAACTAAGTATTCCGGAAGGAACCGTAAAATCTAGAGTATTTCGCGGAAAGCAGATGTTGAAAAAGAATTTAATAGATAAGCAGTGATATCGGATCAAAGCAGAATGGAATCGAACGGAATCGACAAAGAAATTTCAGACAGACTTTATAGCAAAGTCTGGAGTTCTAAAATCTGCGACGCGGTTTATAGAAGACGCCGCTGGAGAATGATTCAATTTGGATTGATCGCATTCTTGTTTGCGTTTTTTTCCAGCTCGATTGTTTGGTTGGCTTTTTTTGAAAACCGAGAAGCTGAACTTGCACGTGACGAACTTCAGTTTTGGGTTCAGGAACAAATTTATGGAACAACTGTGGAGGCTGAATCCAAAGTTCAAAATAAGATTTATAATCAAGAAACCATGAAAAAAAATCCGGTTTCTTTGGATGTGGATACTTTAATTGAAGCTTCTTTAGATCGTAGATGACGTAAGGTATATTAAAAAATTCTAAACATTAGAGTAGGTTAAACGTTATTTTCTACTGTTTTTAATTACAGAGTGTTTCAAAACTGAATTTGTCTTATCAAAAAGATTGAGTTGTAAAAATTTGTCTGAGGTATTGGGACAGATTATTATATCGAGTTCACGTTAAGTTAGAATCTAAAGTCTTTAGTCTCATTAGATCTACATAAGTAATACTTATGGGCTTGGTTTCCACTTGACCTGTATTTCCCCTAAGTAGACTCTTAGCCAGGAGTCTTAAATCCTATGGAAAAAGAAATCCGCAAACGGTTGGATCGGGTTAAAGAGAAGGGTCATCAAAGATTAACTGTACTTCTCATTCCTCACGGTTTTGATAAATCCTTTCATTTTCAAATATCAGTTTTTACGATCTTTTTTCTTTTTAGTCTTTTGGTTTCCATTTTGGGAATCGCAGTTTTTGGAATTGTAAAATACAATAATACAAGAAAACAAATCAACGCACTATCTCAAGTTTATGGGAAATATTTCGACGAATACATTGAATATTCGGAACAATTAGAAGGAGTTCAAGATGACTTTTTGGCTCTTACGGAGAATTTAGAGGAAATTTATTCTCTAATCGATGGACACAGAGACGAAATGTTAAAACTTCCCGATGAGTCTGATATAGAAACGATCGCACTTGCAGAATTAAAAACCGAAGAATCTGCTGACAAAGATCTTATGTTGGGAAGAAGTTATCTTTCCGAAATCTACGGATATAGAACCGCGCGGGTTTATATGGATAAACATCGCCCTTTAGTGGATAGCGTTTACGATTTTTTAAATCTCAGATACGATGTAATGGATGCGATTCCTTTTGGAGAACCTTTGTATTCTTACAATCTTACTTCTTATTTTGGAACTAGAAGATCGCCTACGACAGGTTATATGGAATATCATGACGGGATTGATTTAGCAAACGTTCCCGGAACTCCGATTTATGCTACCGGTAATGGAAAGATTCATCGAGTCATTTATTCCAACCGAGGTTATGGAAATCATATCGTAATTCAACATGCAAACGGTTACTTTTCGCTTTTCGGACATTGTACTAAAATTTTCGTAAAAGACGGTCAACAGATTCGAAAAGGAAACTTGATCGCCACAGTCGGTTCTACGGGAAACGTCACCGGACCTCATTTACACTATGAAATTTGGATCGGAGAATCCAATCGCACCGATCCGATGGAATATCTCAAAGTTCCAGTTTATTGATCTCAACCCGGACACAATATGCCAAAGAAAAAGGAAGATTCTCAGAAAACTCTTTCGGAGAAAGAGGCTAAGGCACTTATAGCCAAACTCTCCGACGAAATACGTCATCATCAGTATCTCTACTATGTAAAAAACGATCCGAAAATTTCTGATTTTGATTTTGATCAGTTGTTCAGGCGACTTCAAGATTTAGAAGAAGAGTTTCCACAGTTTAAGGATCTTGCAAGTCCTACTCTGGTCGTAGGTTCTGATTTAGATAAGGACTTTGAAAAGTTTCAACATAAACTTCCTGTATTATCTCTTATCAATACGTATAGCGACAACGAGTTATTAGAATGGGTTAATAAAACCGATCCGGATGGATTGTATTCCGTAGAATGGAAAATAGATGGGGCTTCCATCGTACTATATTATGAAAATGGAATTCTTAAAAATGGAGTCACTAGAGGTTCCGGCGGAATTGGAGACGACGTTACCGATAACATTCGGACTATTCGGAATATTCCTCTTCGTTTGCCGGAGCCGATGACGGTTTATCTTCGTGGCGAAGTTTTTATGACTTTTAAGGACTTTGAAGAATTTAACACACTTTCTTCCGGTAAATATGCAAACCCACGGAACTTGTCGGCCGGGTCTATCAAACAAAAAAATTCTTCGGATACGGCAAAACGTCCTCTTCGAATTTTTACTTACGACGCAACTTTCCCTAATTTGGAAAAAAAATTTAAAACACACCAAGAGATTTTTTCCAAACTCGAAAAACTTACATTTCCAGTTCCGCCTAACACAGCTTTTGTGAGTGGATCTAAAATTGCAAAAACCATCCAGGAATTTAAAAAACAAAAGGATTCTTTGGGATTTCCGACCGACGGCCTTGTTATCAAACTAAATGATATTTCTAAGCGGGATGCACTTGGTTATACTTCTCATTCTCCTAGATGGGCAAGGGCGTATAAATTTGATACGATCATGAAAGAAAGTAAGATCGTAGATATAACTTATGCGGTTGGTCGAACCGGAAAAATTACTCCTAGAGCGGAAATAGAGCCAGTGAGTCTTGCGGGTACTACCGTTACGTTTGCGACTCTTCACAATCAAGATTATATAGACGAACTTGGAGTAGGGATCGGCGCGATCGTAAGAGTGGCAAAACGTGGAGAAATTATTCCTGCGGTAGAAGAGGTGGTTGTTCCTGGTAAAGAAGTTTTTAAAATTCCGGATCGTTGCCCTTCTTGTAATACACAAACGATTAAGAAAGAAAGTTTAGTCGATCTGTTTTGTCCTAATCCGGATTGTCCCGATCGTGTGAAAAATGGAATTATCTTTTACTGCCAGAGAAAGCAGATGGATATTGAAGGACTCGGAGATAAACAGATCGAATTTTTGTATGATCACGATTATATAAAGTCAATTGCAGATTTGTATGATTTGAAGGATCAAAAAGAAAAGCTAATGGAGGAAGAAGGTTTTGGAGAGAAAAGTGTAAACATTATTCTCAAAGGGATAGAGCAATCCAAACAAAAGGATTTTCGTTTTTTACTTCCTTCTCTCGGGCTTTCGGAACTCGGTCATAAGGTAACGGAATTGTTAATCGAACACGGAATCGATTCTATAGACGAAATTCTTTCCATTGCAAAAGATCAAAAAAAGATAGAATCTCTTTTAGAAATTCCTGGAATTGGACCTTCTACAATCCAAGCTTTTCAGGAAAATTTTTCTGATAAAAAAATTTTAAAACTGATAGAACGTCTTAAAAAGGCCGGTCTTAAAATGAAAGCGGATCCCATTCAGGTTGCGGATCAACAACCGTTTGCGGGGCAATCGTGGTGTGTAACCGGTTCTTTTGAAAACTTCCAGCCAAGAGATAAAGCGATGGATCTGATCGTTTATTATGGCGGAAGAAAGGTAAGCGCCGTAAGTTCAAAAACCACTCATCTTTTAGCTGGACCTGGTGCCGGATCTAAATTAGAAAAAGCGAATGAACTTGGGATTGCTGTTTATGACGAAAAGCAGTTTTTGGACTTGTTAAAATCTTTGAAAATCGATTTCAAAAATCTTGTTTAGGGTTTTTCGTAAAGCCGATTTTTATATTATAAAATTATACTTTTTGTATTTAGTCTTTTAGATTTACGGAGATTTGAGTCTTTTCGTAAAATGTAGGAACTCTTACAAATTTTATTGTCTAAAAGCCTAAACTTAACGTAAGAGACGTAATTTGTGAAAATTACTTCGTTTTGTTGTAAATGTTATTAGAGTTGTTGAAAAATTCCATAGTGAAGATTCGTAAAATTGCTTCAATTGTCCATTCAATCCAATACAAACAGATCAAGAATTAATTTTTCAACAACTCTATTATAAAGACCCACAAAAATATATCGAAAATAAAATAGAAATTTTGCAAAGATTACATGAGCCATTCCGGAACCAATGGATTTTTTTGAAGAAGATCTTATATTCTAACCTTTGAAACAAATTTATAGTATTATTTTATACTTTTTTGTAGTGACAAACATGATTTTGGTTTTTGGGAATTTTCGACCGTTAGAAATTTAATTTTATAAATCCTTATATTAATAATTTATAATAAAAAAATTAATTTGATCAATTGTTCAAAAATTGAATTCGTCTATGATGTTTTTTTAAATAGACTTTTTGAAAAATGAATTCTCCACCTTATTTCTTTTTCATGAAATAGTCAATTGAAGTAGTTTTGTTAATCGCCGTTATAGAATTTTTCAACAATTCTAATATTTATGGCTAGTTTTAATTTCTTGCGGATTTGTAATAACCGTGCAGTGTTTATTTTAAGATAAATTTCCAATTTAGACGCAAAATTATAGGTTCTTTGTTGTGGAGGGTTTGGTAAAATGAAATACTTTAGAACTTTAAATTATACTGGAGTGAATCAATTGAAATGTTATTTTTAAATCCATACATAAAAGACGAAGATCGAGGTTTTTACAATACTGTCAAAGAATTTGCGAAGGAAAGGGTTTTTCCTTCCGTGGAACAAAGGGACGAAGATTGTACTTGGAGCAACGAAATCTGGAAAGAAATGGGTTCTATGGGATTATTAGGAATTCCTATTCCAGAAGAATATGGAGGTCAAGGAGGGAGTTGTTTTCAATGTTGTCTTGCACAAGAAGCGTTTAACGCGGGTTCGTTGGATTCCGGATTTGGACTTTCTTGGGGAGCACATATGATTATAGGAAGTCTTCCGATTTTATTTCAAGGAACTGAAGATCAAAAAAATAAATATTTACCTAAGTTAGCAAGTGGAGAATGGATTGCAGGTTTAGGATTGACCGAACCCGATTCCGGATCGGACGCCGCAGGAATGAGAACTTACGCGGAAAAGACGAAAGGCGGATTTATTTTGAACGGAAGTAAAACTTTCATCACTAACGGACCGATTGGTCAAGTTTTTATCATCATGGCAAGAACTACAAAATCTCGTGGACCGATGGGGATTTCGGCGTTTATCGTAGAATCTAAAAACAAAGGGTTCAGTGTTTCTAAGGTTTTAAAAAAATTAGGACATAACACTTCTACAACTGCAGAACTTACATTCGAAGATATGTATATTCCGGATGAAAATTTATTGGGCCCTTTGCACTCCGGATTTTTAAGAATCGGAAAAGCGACTTTAGAATGGGAAAGAACCGTACTTCTTGCTGCTTTGATGGGAGGAATGGAAAACGTATTAGAAAGTTGTATTCGATATTCATGGCAGAGACAGCAGTTCGGAAAATCGATTCTAAGCTTTTTTGCAATTAAGGAAAAGATTGCGAGAATCTGGGTTTATCTATGTGCAGCAAGAAGAATGACCTACTTTGTAGCGCGTAAAAAAGATACTGAACCTAACGTAAGTTTACCGATGGAAAGTTCCATTCTAAAAGTATTCGCTTCTGAAGTAAGTGAAGAAGTTGCTTCTGATTCGGTTCAGATTTATGGAGGAATGGGTTATATGAGGGAGGTTCCAGTAAGTCGATTTTATAGAGATGTAAAGTTGGGGACAATTGGAGGAGGAACTTCGGAAGTTCAAAGAAGTATTATATCTGCGAGTTACGGAGGATACGAACCTTATCAAAAAACAATTCAAAGTGCGGCTACGGGAGAAGTAAGAAATTTTTTCGGAGAAAAAACGAAAGATACTCCGATCGGTGAATTGATACAATCTTTAGATGTTTTAATTCAAACCGTTGGAGAAA
Source organism: Leptospira kirschneri serovar Cynopteri str. 3522 CT (assembly GCF_000243695.2). Lineage (NCBI taxonomy): Bacteria > Pseudomonadati > Spirochaetota > Leptospiria > Leptospirales > Leptospiraceae > Leptospira > Leptospira kirschneri. The sequence continues at coordinate 176,549 of NZ_AHMN02000013.1, forward strand.
ATCCAGAAAGGAAAAAAAGACAAGCCTTTGAGTTTGGATTTGCAGATCTATTGACTTTGACGATGATTTTAAAATTGAGCCTATGGGACTTAACAAAAATCGACGGTCACTATAAAACTAATGATAAAGAAAGAGATTTTAATATACTCATATATTATCTCACTGCCAGGTATATTCGAGGAATTGTATATTTAAAGGAGTTAGATGAAGACGGAGTCAACAAACTGTTAAAAGCGTTTGGAAAGTTGAACGCGCCTGAAAAAGAAATAGAAGAGAGTATCGAATATTTAAAGGCGGGTATTTTGGATAACGTATCGTTTGGAAAATAAGAGCAGTTTAGGCGCTTCTAAGACTGACGAACCTCACCTTGTTCATTATAAATTGAGGATTGGTTGCGTAAATATATATAAATTCACGTATCTTGTAGCCGAAATAAATCTGTATGTGTAATTTAGAATATGGTTTAAAAAATCAGATTAAAATTGTTGAAAAATTCCGTAGTTCAATTAACAAAACTTCCTCTGTTCTCTGTCAGTAAAAACTTATTTCAAAAACATAAAATAGGACGATCGGAGAGATTAAGAATGTATAAAAAAGGAAAATCTTATGAAGAGATTGAAATCGGAGAAAAAGCGAGTTTTACTAAAACGATTACGGAGACCGATATTTATCTTTTTGCTGGAATTAGTGGGGATTTCAATCCACTTCACGTAGACGAAGAATATGCAAAAACTACGATATTCGGAACCAGAATCGCACATGGAGGACTTGCAGCGTCTTTACTTGCGCCCGTTCTTGGGATGAAATTGCCCGGTCTTGGAACGGTGGCCTTGGAGACTGTAACTAAATTTCGAAAACCAGTTTATCCCGGAGACACGATCACCTGCGCCGTGGAGGTAAAAAATAAGATTGAAAAAATGAAAATGATTGAAATGAAAATACTTTGGACCAATCAGAAAGGGGAAACAATTGGAAAAGGAGAATGTAAAGTTCTACCTCCTAGTTTCAATTTAGAAACAATCGATTATGATTAGAAACGACCATCTAAAGAAGTATCGCAAATTCGGGATTTACGGCACTTTAGAACAGGGCTAAAATATTCAAATTTTTGAAACAATTTAACCCAAGTATTTTATTTATGCGTCCGAATAGTAATATTCTAAATTTAAAACTTATTTTAAGCTTTATAATTTTTTGATATATAAATATTTTTAAATCTATTTTAAGAAATAAAATCCAAAAGGTAAATCTATGAATCCTGTGGTATTGGGAATAAGCGATTCGATAACGTCCGATTTTCCGGAGGAATATAAAAAATGGACCGGAGAAAAAAAAGTATTAGAACATTATAAAAAATCAATATATGATCTTCTGGAATTTTTAGAAATGAAGCCGGAAGTTCTTAAAGAAATTCTCACTGATTTTATAAGTATAGAACCGTCGTCTTTGGGAAAAGCAGGATACGGACATAGCGCACGGATCGCAAACGAACTCGGTTATACTGGATTTCGTTCTCATCTTATAGATTTAGGAGGAGCCAGTGTAACCGGCGCTCTGGGACAAGCGAAAATAATTCTTCAATCCGATCCTGAGGCGGTGATATTGATTGCGGCTGCTGATATTCCAAAATCCACGTTTAAACAGATATCCGATCTAAAACGTTTGAACGAGACTGTATGTCATCCGTTATACGAGCTAAATTACGGGGCAACTTTGATTTCTATGTACGGACTTTTGATGAAAAGGATGATGTATGAAAACGACATTATCCAAGAAGATCTCGAAGAAATTACAAAAAAATTTAGAGCAAACGCTATTATAAATTCTAGAGCGAGTGTATACGGACAAGAAATCACAGAAAAACAAATCACTAGAACCGTCGTCGACCCATATTCAGTACCTATGATTGCGATTGTAACCGATCATGGATTTGCCACTTTACTAGTATCCGAAAAGAAAGCAAAAAAACTGCAGACTCAAGGAAGGATCAAAAAAGAAATCAATCCAATGTATTTGATTGGAGCAGGGCAAGCAGTACATTCAGAATATTTTATGTTTAAGGGGGATTTTGACACGCCTGCTGGAAGAGCGGGGGATCTGGCCTTTTTATCTGCAGGAATCGAAAGAGAAGAAATCGATTACGCATGGATTTATGATTGTTTTGTCGGAATGGTGATTCTTCAATCTTCAGAATACTTCGGGATTTCAAAAAAAGAAGTTTCAGAAAGTCTAAAAAACGGAATTATAAAATTCAAAAATGGTAAAACGATTCAGGTTAATCAAATGGGAGGAATTTTAAATTATCAAGCCGCCATGTCCGTTTCTGCGGCGACCGGTTTGGTCGACGTAGCGGCTCATTACGGATTGTATTCTAAAGAATCGCCTAACGTTTTAATTACGCGTCCCGGAAAAACTTTATTGGGAGGAAACGGAGGAATTGACAGTATTAATTCGGTAGCTATTTTTTCATCCGAACCTTCCAAGTCAAAACCGAAAAAGATAAAAACAAAACGGCTTTTTTTAAATCAAAACTGGGCGGATGAGAATGAAATCGGAACACTTTATTCTTCTACGACTGTAAATTTAAATCCAGGTTTTATTACAAAAACACCTTATTCATTAGCGCTCGTAAAAATGAAACCGGGTCGTTATGTAATGGTAAACGTATTCAATTCAAAAGGAGAACTTTTAAAAACGGATCAAGATCTTCGGTTTGATTCTTCGAAATTAAAAATCCAAAATGAAAACGGCATTTTGAAAGGAATTTTAATATAAACTGAAAGAAATTTTTAAAATGATCAGTCAGACATCTTCCAAGACTTCGCGAAATTTAGGATTGGATCGATTTATGCACATAAAGGCTGAGAATGTTCGAACTGGGCAGGTTCGGGTTTTTAACGGTTCCGATTTAATTTTGGTTCCTGATTCTTCCCATGAAAAAGAAGGAACTATGTTTCTTCACGGAAGAAGGGTCGAAAATTGTCTCAATCTTAGAAAATATTCCACTTTTTTTGTAGTTGCAGATTTTGTCTCTAAAACAGGATTTCCGGATAAAATTAAGTTACAGGAAATCGGACCGGATGGGTCTGTTTTTGAAATTTCCGAAAGTAAAATAGATTGTTATCGAGTTATGGGAATATTTTTAGAATAAGAATTACTTTCTGCTGGATTTGAACTCCTATAAAAATAGAATCCGTAATGAGACATTCTTTCCTAGGGGAATCCAATCATGGTCCAAAAGAAGAAGACCAAAGTTCAAAAAACGACGTCTAAAAAAAGTAAAGGCTCTGTAAATTCTTCGATTACAAAAAACGATATTCGACTTTCTGATATGTTGGATCTTGCCGCGGAAGAGTTCGTAAAAACGATCGAAATTATGGCAAGGCTGACTTCCGGAAATAGAACAAAGCTCAAAAATTCTATCAAAACTGCGGCTAAGAATATTCTAAAAGATTGATAAATGATTTTTTTAAATGATCCGTTTTCTAATTGAGTCAATTTTTTTCCAAAAAGTGAAAACGTTTCATAAAACTTTGGAAAAAAATTTCCAAAATTGATTCGATTTTTTAAGAGAATTGTAGTCAACTATAGATATGGAAAACTTATTTCTGATCACTCTACTATTCTTAATTTTATTTGAGCAGTATAAAACCAGGGTTTCCCGGGAAAAAGTTCCGATTCGTGCTTTAAAACAGTACGTCCATCGTTAACATTCTATTCTTGATTGAGACCGGGAGCTTCCCGGTTTCCCACTTTTTAATCTAACAGCGATTTGGTGTGCGAATTTACGATTCGTTTACCGTAAAAAAAATGGATGTGGGAACTACTATAAAATACAAAAAGAATCATCGTACAATCAGATTTTTGTACAAAAATCCTTGTTTTACGAGCATCATCAAAATTTAAATCCCATTTTAACGTAAGTTCGGCTGAGAAAAAATTTTCTAAAAGTATGAGTTCCTACAATTTTAGAATTCGTTCGTAAAATCGTGGTTTGCAGTAGTTCCCACGTCATTTTATAGACAAACCTAAGTTTTGTGGTAGTTCCTACATTTAAAGAATCAATCTGTAGAGTTCAGATTCCAATTTTTTTCAGAATCATGGGTTTTTCTCCACGAACTAGTGTATCGCCAAACTCGTTTGAGTGCAAAATATTGAATAATGGAATGCCGTTAATTTTTGGTAGTATTTTCATACTTTAGAGAGTTGAAACATTCCTATTCTATTGAAATCTTGTCTTAAGTACTATGTATAAAAAACCAATGACTCCTACTCGAGCCGTAGAGACTTTCATTCTCTGCAAGAAAAAACAAGAACCGGTTTCGGAAGAAGTGATTTTAGTTTTGGATTCTTTTCAATCTTGGAACGAGATCGAACTGACTGGTCTTCTCAATGCTTCTTTTTATTTTCCTGAAATATTAAACGAAACTAGATCTGAACAAACGATTCGATCTCTTTTAGAGAAATTTAAACAAAGGATCGTAGAGATTCCCATTCGATGACTTCTTTTGCAGAACCTAAAGTAATTTACCAAGAAGCCAATCCATACGGAACTTTTACTGCGTATTTAGAAGACGACGGAAGAACAGTTTATCTTTATCTTCAAGCGGAACAAAATCCGGAATTTGGAATCAAGTCCGTATGGGTTTGTAATCGAATAGAAGCTCCCGAAAAAAGAAGTATCGAAGATCTTTCTAACGGTTTGGCTCCGATTCTTCTTAACACTGAAGTAAACGAATCAAAACCTCATCCTGCTTTAGAAGAAAAAGATCTTTATTTTATCTGGACGGAAGAAGGGGATGGAGTCGCTCTTTTTTACAAAGAAAACTTGATCGCCTTTCTTCCTCCTTGGTCTGGAATCAAAGGGTTTCATGGGTATTCTATCCATGCCAAAGTAGAAGCACTTACGGCGTATCCTTTGGGTAATTCAGAGTTCGGAATGATTCCAGATCGTGTTAATGTTTCTAGAAATTTTTGGGAGGCTCGTTCTAAATCGGGAGCGTGGAAGGAAATTCAGGAAAGAAGACTTTTTTTCCTGGAATCTATATTCGGAAAACATGATAAATACTGGTCTGCAGATGGAGGAAAATATCCTCAATTAGGAATAACACGTTTTCGATCGGAGAAATATCCAGAAATTCTAATATATTCTACGATAGGAATGAGCGCTCAAAATATGCCCACCGTGGAACTCTTTCATAAGGATTATGAGAACTATTCAAGAATTGAACTGATTTTTGCGGTTAAGATTGGTTCGGAAGGATTGGAAAGATCAGAATCCTGGGTTCCACATTTAATCGGAGAATTGATTCGTTTTCCTTGGAATATGGCCAAGTGGTTTGGGAATGGACATACAATCACCATGTCTAGAAAAGACCCGGAAGCGCTTTATTTAAATTTTACTTCTATTCTTTTTAGAGATCTTACTTCTTTTTCAAATACTCCGGATTTAACGGGATTTATCTCCGAAAACGGAAAACGGGTTCGTTTTTTGACTTTATTACCTTTATCCGAAGAAGAAAAAGAATATGCGCAAAAAGATGGAATTCAATCTTTCGAGCGTATATGGAACGAAAAAAAATTTCCTTGGTATCACGACTCCGAAAGACAATCCCTAATATAAAAATAGGAATTATTTTTGGCTGATTTGATAACAATAAACGAATGTACTATCTTCAAAATTTTAGGTTCTGAAAATTATGATACTTAAGTTATCTAAAGCGAAATTTTTGATGAGATAAAAACGAAACTCATCCGTTTTTATGATCGTTTAAATGAATTGAGGTCGCTTTGTTCTTTATGAATCGTTTTGGTGGATAGGTTGTAAAATGATTTTTTTAGAAGAAATGATACGTTCTATCAGATGTTATACCGCTCATTCGGCGTTTTTATTGGCTTTGGCTTGTGCGACTTGTATATGGGTCACACTTCCTTTATCTCTTTTATCGGAAAGTACAGAAACACAAATACGTGAAAAGATCTGGCAGGAGATTTATAATCAAGATTTTCATTCTTCTAAAAAATTAGTTCAGCTTGAACTTGCTAAAAGTGGTAAAAATGAGACGATCTCTTTGTTATCTTTTCTTGAAATTTCTTTAAACGGACTTCAGAGACACAAACAAGCTAATGATATTCGTAAAAAAATCTTATCTATATGGGAAACTAAGTATAAGAAAACCTTTGTAGAGGAAAATTATCCGATCAATCTTTCCACTTGGACTAGGATGATAATCGTAAAACCGGATACTATGTTAGTCGGAGCCGAATATTTTATACCTTATCCTATCAATCCAAACAAAGACGGATTTTATTATCATAAATTCACCTTGTATAATCGTTTTTCAAAGAAACCAACTCGGTTCTTTAAATTAGAAAAATCATCTACAACCAATCAAGAATATTGTCTTTATGAGATCAATTCAGATGGGGAATCCAAACAAATTAAGAATTATGGTGATACCTTGCCCGAGATGAAGGATGAGATGAGCTTTTTAATGGAGTTTTTAAGTATTTAAGACTGAATTGATAAGCGAAAACGTTTGAAAGATCGTATTTAAAAAGAAAAACCCGCTTCTCGAAGCGGGTTTTAAAATTTCATCCCTTCTTTAGAATGAAAATGTGTTGCTAGATTTACTTATTTCTTCTTTGCAACTTTCTTTTTAGCTGCTTTTTTCTTAGCTGCCTTCTTTGCTGCTTTCTTTTTTGCAACCATTGACTATTCCTCCGTGTTACTAACGTTGAGTCTTAAGAGATCTTAAAGCTTAACGCCGTGATTAGAGACATAATTAATGGATCAAGATAAAAATGTAAAGTGTTTTAATATTTTTTTACATTTTTTTTTAATTTATTTATCTTACTGATTTGAATCGTGATTTTTATTCACTTCAATGCAGATGAAAGATATATCATCACTAGGATCTTTCTTACCACGAAACTCTTGAATCGTTTTTAATACAAGATCTGATAGATCTTGCGGATCTAAGTGATGATTATTCTTTAAAAGATTTAAAAAGTTTTCATCTCCAAAAATTTCTTCGTTGTCGTTAAACGTTTCTGTAACTCCATCTGTGAATAAAATTAATTTATCACCAGAGTAAATCGGAATCGTTAAGTGTTTATATTCTGTATGTAAGACACCTAAAACTCTTTGAGTTTCCGATCTTAATTCTATTTTTCCATCTTTTCGAATACAAATCGGAGAAGAATGACCTGCATTGATGTAATGAAACGTTTCTTTTTGAGAATTATATTCTCCACAAATGAAAGTCATAAACTCGCTTCCTCTATATCTTTCAATGAGAAACGAATTAATTACTTTGAATATCGTAGATAAGTCCGATTTTTTTCGAATTTGATTTTGTATGATACCTCTGATTGCGCTGACTAGATAACCAGTTCCTAATCCATGTCCTGAAACGTCTCCTAAAGCCAACAACATCGTGTTTGAATCTAATTTTTGAATGTCTAAATAATCACCTGAGATTCCTACGGCTGGTATGGAAAAAAAACCTATCTTAACTCCTTGAATATGTCTGCTTTCCGCTACGTGGAGCGTTTTGTCGATGATCGAAGCCATGTTGAGATCACGAACAATTCTTTTTTTCTCTACTTCTTCCGCTAATAAAGCGTAGTTCTGTAAAAGCATCGAAGCCATTCGAGTACATTCTTTTAAAAAATGAAGTTCTCCTAGATTGAAGTTCTTTCTGTTTTTCTTTTCTCCCACAAGAAACACAGCCAAAACCTCTTTTCCTCTGGAATAATTGAAAATCGGATATGTAAGTTGTACTCCTGAGTTATGTAGAAACTTGTAAACTGATTCTCTAATTCCAAGTCCATAGGCAAGATGTGTAGTGACCGTAACTTCCGTATTTGTCGCAAAATACTGCCATATTTCGGAGTTTGAAGAGATCCGAATGAAGTTGATGTTTTTCAGATCAGTTCTGGGAAATTTATCCGCAGGTATTAAAACTAGAATTTTAGAAATGTCCAGAGCTTCGGAAACTTTTCTCATCATGTTGTTGATGGTAGCTCTCATTGAAATTGGAGCGCTGATCATCGCAGAAATCGTTTCCATAGCGGAGTGTAACTTTTGATTTCGTTTAAAACTCCAAGTATCTACAAGATTGGAAAGACGTCTGTTGATGGAGCTCATCGTGTAAATGCTGGAACAAAGAAATAAAACGTTAAATTCTTCTAAATACTTATCTGCTGCGATTGGATCGAATTTGAAAAACGCTCCCAACAAAAACAAATAACCTCCTGCTAATATAAGAATCAGATAAATAGAAGTGAGAGAAGAACTGAATGCGATTTGAACCGGAACAATGGAATACGTAAAGGTTCCGTATATGATCAATGCGGGAAAGATCAGAAATGCAAATAAAATCATAAGTTTAGAAAAATCGGGGGAGATAAACTCCGAAAATTCTACGGAAACAAAAGGTAGAATGGAAATTGCACTGAATGCTAAAATCAGACTTAATTTTTTGAATAAACTTTGAATCGGAAAAAGATTTCGTATCGAATCCGTTACAAGAAAAAAAATACAGATCACGGAGCTGAATAGTATAAAGTAAACTCCATTTGTGGCGAGTATTCCAAAGATATGCGGATCCGCTTTTTGTGTTCTACCTACAAAACCGGCGATCAAAGAAAAAATGATTTCCGGCGCGAACCAACGAGTGGGGAGTTCTTTTCCTCTAAGTCTGAAAGATATATTCAAGATTACGAATGCGGTAAAATAAAGAAAAAAGAAAAATAGAAAGTGGAATTCGTGAAATCCAACTAAAAAGAAATTGAATAAACTCAAACAAGACAAGGATCCGAACAATAGAAGCATGTAAAGATCTCTTGTATAAAAGAAAAACCAAATCGCGACAGATAAATACAACAACGATATAAGAATGTCTCTTGTGAATTCCTTAACGACCGAATAATATGATTTAGGTGCTAAAATTACCGGAATCGTTTCGCTGACTCCTTTATCGTAAACGTGTATTCCATTTTCATAAGATTGTCCGGACTCTGCCATCTTGATCGCGATTTCCAATTCTAAAAGGTCAACTTTTTTTCCTAAAATACCTGGAAACTCTTCGCTGCTTTGAATGATCGTTCCATTCGGGTAGTAATAAAAAGGCGGTTTTAAAGTTTCGGAAGAAGTTTGTAAAACTCCTATCAATAAAACGATGCTGAGTAGGATCAGAGATATAAAAAGTAAAAGTATATTTCTCACGATGGAAACCTCAGATCATGAATCGAAATCATCGTGCGGTTCTTCCAAGTAAGAACCAATGGATCTTTTTCTATACTCTCTTCTACTTCCCAGCCAGCTGAAAGTAGGTTTTTACTGAAGTCTGAATTTTTGTGAACTTTGAAATTTTTTCCAGAGGTTTTTAAGGAAATGGTATTTTCGCTTTTTCTAATAACTCCTACTAAGAGATCGTATTCTTCGTTCCAGGAGATTTCTTTTAAGTAGGATTCCACCAAATTTTTAATATTATTTAGACTTTGAAAGGCTCTCGAGGTTCTAACGGAATATAAAGCTCCTAATATATAACAAAGAACTAATACAGAAACCTGATTTGTGATCCCTAACTTCAAAATGACGAAGTATGTTTCTTCTCCTTCTGAATTCAGGAATTCAATAAGTTCACCAGGTTCTCTGGAAAGGATTTCGATACGAATGGTTCCGATCATTGGCGGTTCTGCTGCTTCTAAAAATTTTCTAATTTTGCCGGCCGTCTCCAGCTCTTTTCTGTATTTTTTATTTTCCGCTACTTGAGAAGAAAGGATATGATTATGAACCGCGATTCCACATTTTCCAGAAAGAAAACTTAGGTCTTGCCTGACTGAATCTTTGGGAATATTGGATACGGCCAAAAAACCGAAAAGGGTTTCTCTATAAACAAAAGGTAATATAAAGTTTGCTCTGAGACTTACAAAATCTTCGTTGATTTCGTGATTCTGATCCTGTTCTCCTATGATGACTCCGTTTTTCTTGTTCAAAATGTATTTTAAAAGTTTTGAATCTGGATTGATTCCGTCGTGAGTGATCACTTTTCTTTGTTTCTTTTTTGCGTAAGTGTAAAGTTCAAAAGTTTTTAAGTCATTGTTGAGTAAAGCTAGTTTTCCGTAATTACTTTCAGTTAACCTTACTAAGTCCGGGAAAACATTTTTGATCAAACCTTCTTGATCGAATTTTCTATAGGCCAATCGGGAAGAGCGCGGATCGTCGCTTAAATATTCGGAAATTAGAATAGACTTAAGTTTACCGCTGAGTTTTTCTTGAAGTGGAAATAGTATAAAAACCGCAAATATCAAAGTAGAAAGTAGACTTACTTCCATATAGTATTCGATTGCATTTGGAACTGCGGAGAGAATAAAAAAATAGATTCCCAAAGCGATCAGAACCGAACTTCCTTTTGCGAATAGATTGATGATTGTGGAAATGAGATAATAATCCGTAACTAAAGAACGGAATGTTTCTTTAAATCTGCTGTTGGTATTTTTGCTTTCAGGTAGTATAGTAAGCATTTTCTTCTATATATTTTTCCGTAAAATCACAACCCCAAAATTTCATGGAAATCGTTCCAACATTCAACACTACATTTAAAGAAATTTCAGTATTATTTTTTAAATATTCGGAAAGCTTTTTTAAAGTTTCCGGATTTGCTTCTTTGACCGGAAGTGTTCCGAAATAAATCTGAAGGCCTTCGAATGGAATGGGTTCGTCAAAAACTTTGCCAACCGCCATAATCAATCTTCCCCAGTTAGGATCTCCGCCGTAGATTGCAGTTTTAACCAGAGGGGAATTCAAAATCGATTTACCGATTTTCTTTGCTTGTATTTCGTTTTTAGCTCCTGAGATAGTAAGTTCAATTAATTTTGTTGCACCTTCCCCGTCGATTGCAATGAGTTTGGTAAGATCGATACAGATTTCAGTAAGAGCTTTAGAAAAATCTTCTACGGAACTTTCTCCGGATAAACCGTTACAAAACAATGCGACCGTATCAGAGGTTGAAGTATCAGAATCGATCGTTAAACAATTGAAACTTTGATCGACCGAAGCTTTTAAAATAGAGTATAGATCGGTTCCTTCCGGAAGGGAGACATCCGAAAGAATATAACAGAGCATAGTCGCCATATTGGGTTCAATCATTCCGGCGCCTTTTGCAATTCCGTAAATGGTTCCTTGTCCTGATTTCGTTTTAATATTTCGGAAAGAAATTTTTTTTCTAGTATCCGTTGTCATAATCGCTTCAGCGACTTCTTCCAAGTTGCCCGGTTTTAAAAGAGATTTCGCTTTTTTACAAGCTGGTAGAATGACTTCCATTTTCAGAGGAACTCCGATTACACCTGTAGAAGAAGGAAGGACTAACGTTTCTTTGATACCAAGAGATTCTCCAATTGCCTTACAAATTTCTCTCGAATTTTGAATTCCTTTTTCGCCTGTTGCGACGTTTGAGTTTTTAGAATTGATAACAATTGCCTGAAGAATTCCGGACTGAACGTGTTCTTTGCCAACAATCACCGGAGCTCCGGGAAAATTGTTTTTAGTGAACACGGCAGTCGCCTTACACGGAATTTCGGAATAAATAACTCCAAAGTCCTTTGTATCGTCTTTGATACCGATATTAATTCCAAAAGATAAAAATCCTTTAGGCATGGTCATGAATAAGATCCCTTAAACGAGTTGATTGGATCTATATTTGGAAAATTATCTCTGTCGAAAAGAAGAAATTCAGGATGTTTCGGTCTGATAACGTGTGGGAATCGTAACTGAAAAAATGGTTCCACCTTCCGGATTATCAAAAACTTTAACGGAACCGTTATGAAGACGAACGATATGTTTCACGATAGAAAGACCCAAACCGGTTCCACCTTCTTTTCGGGAACGATTTTTATCGACTCGGAAGAATCTTTCAAAAATTCGAATCTTGTCTTCGTCTTGAATACCAATTCCCTGATCGATTACTTGAAATTGAACTTGATCCGATTTGATAGGTAGAATTTTGAGAGTGATCGTTTTTCCTTCGGAAGAATAAGACGACGCGTTTGAAATCAAGTTGAGTAGCATGTGTTCTAAAAGGATCCAGTCCGCAGAGATCATCAAAGGATTGGGCATCTCAACTACAAACTTCTGACCTTTGGATGAAACAACTCCTTCGACCGTATAACTTAAGTTTTCTACAAGAGATTTTAAGGAGAATTCTTCTTCGCTCGAAATCTTGGTTTGATTTTCAATTCGTGTGATTGTGAGCATGTCTTCTACGATCCGAACCATACGATCTGTGTTTCTAGAAATCGCATCCAAAAATCTTTTTTCATGACTTTCGGGCGAAAGACGTAAACGATCGAGTAACGTTTCCGTGTATCCCTTAATGGATGTGATAGGAGTTTTGAGTTCATGAGAAGCGTTTTGAACGAATTGTTCTCGAATGATGTGAGATTGTTTTTCTTCTGTGATGTTTCGGATGACTCCGATGTACATTAGAATTTTACCATTCGTTTTGAGAGGGTACATTTTGATCGTATAAAAATTTTGTCCTAGATCTAGTTCCATTTTAGAATCGCTAGAACCTTTAAGATGATTTAATACAAATTCTAAAAGTCTAGAATCTCTAGTTGCATCAGTTACTTTTCTGGATCTTGAATTTGGCTCGATCAAAGATCCTGGAACACTTTTATTTTGAAAAAGAATAGAAGCGTTTTCCGGATCAATTGCAAAAACTCCTTCCTTTAAATTTTGTAAAACGGAATCGAATTTTTCTTTTTCTATCGTAAGATCCACAAATTGATTTTTAAGTCTTGTAGACATTAAGTTGATTGAGGATGCAAGGTCTGCAAGTTCTCGAATATCGGAAAGTGTTAACTCGGAACCAAAATCGCCCGCGTTAATTTCCCCGGTTTTTTTTTCGATTCGATCTAATGGTTCTATAACACTTTTAGCGATTGAGTAAGACATGTAGAATGTGCCGAACATCGCAAAAAGAACATAAAAAGAGAATAGAAGAATTTTAAAATCGGAATGAACGAACTTCTCTACGAAAAGAGCAATACCTGCGACTACAAGGAGCACAAGTAGAAGGAGCCAGTTGCTAAGAAGAAGTTTTGAAAATAAACTACGCCTCATTGAATCTATAGCCGATTCCGCGTATCGTTTCTAACCTTTCCTTTTCGTCTCCAAGTTTATCGCGTAATCTTTTGATATTTACGTCTACCGCTCTATCTGTAACATAAATATCTTTTCCCCAAACCCGATCTAATAATTTGTCTCTGGTAAAAGCGACTCCCGGATTGGTCATAAAAAGGTTTAGTATTTTATACTCTATTAAAGTTAGATCGACTTCGGAGTTGTTTATAAAAGCCTTATGCGCTTTCAGATTAAGAAAGATATTTCCGATTGTGATGTTTCCTTCGAATTCATCTTCTTCTTCGTCTTTGATTCTTCTTAAAACGGAACGAACTCTAGCGATTAATTCCCTTGTGCTGAATGGTTTACGAACATAATCGTCCGCTCCTAGTTCCAGACCGAGAACCGCTTCGGTTTCTCCAGATTTTGCGGTAACCATAATGATCGGCATAGAATACTTTTCTTTTATCTTCTTGCAAAGATCCATACCTCCGATTCCGGGAAGCATAAGATCTAAGATAATTAGGTCGGGAGTATTTTTTTCCAGTTTTGGAAGTACTTCTAATCCGTTTTGGCATGTATCTACTTGGTAACCGTTTTCTTCTAAATGAAATCGGATCAGCTCGGCTATATCTTCTTCATCGTCTACGACGAGAACTTTTTGCCCTGGGTTCCCTGATTGATTTTTCATGATTCCTATACTTTTTTACTGATTGATCGCAGTTTTTTACAAACCGATTTTCTAAAAAAGAAAATCGGGACTGCAAGAGTACCAGTAGGTTCTATCTTTTTAATATTTCAGAAATTCGTTACAATTGAAATACGAAAAAATTACAAACTACAGAAATTCGATCTACTTTTCAAAGACGACCGACTTTGTTATCCGGATGTCATCTTTTCAGTAGCAATTATAACTTGCGGAGAGTTCCATATTTTTGAGCATTCCTCGAAAAATTGTAGAGGAATTGAATGGAAGAACTCAAGCAGCCACTTCAGGCGAATCAACTTAAGAGCTATCGTAACATGCTCCGATCTGGATATTTTATTTTGGAGAATACATATACTTCGTGTTAAGAAATAGAAGTTTTACCGTAAAACTCGGACTTGTGGGAACTTCCACTCTGAGAAAGTTCAATAAAAAAAATGAAAAGACTAAAACTTGCTCCAAAAAATAAATCTAATAGATTTATTGAAAAATGAATTCACCATTTGTTTTTGTTGAATTAAAATGGGTAATTGAAGCAGTTTTGTAAATCACCACAATGGAATTTTTCAACAAATCTGATGCTGAAAGCGTGGTCCTAGATTCGCTCAAATTTTCTTACGCTGAATTCACATGATTGATGTTTAAACGATTAGCTACCTTATTGTATAGTTCTGAGTAAGACAAATTTTGATAAAAACTCAAAATACATGCGTAAACTAGAATATAAGAAAATTAAGAAATAAATCCTGAGTTTCCCGAGAACCTAATTTAGAGAAACGGAAACAAAAAAGTAGATTAAAATATTCAATTACAAAAGGTATTTTTTCTGTAAGTTGTTCGTTCTTACTCTTCCGAAAATCCTTTGTTGTCTAACTGAGAGTTGATTTTTCGGATTAGAGTACGTTGACGGAAAATGGAAAAAACCAAAAATCCGCCAAGTAGTAAGGCGCCTATTAAATAAACTTCATTTAAACTCTTTAATCTTTCGTGTTCTTCTTCGATCGCTTTAATACTTTCCAAATGGGAAATTAGAAAATAGAAGTTGTCCGCCTTGGACCATTCTTTTTTAGATTCTTCTCGGATTTGACTGATTAAGACCGCAGCTTCTTCTTTTTTCATTTTTTGAAGAAAAGGAAAAATCCGATCAAGGTCAGAATTGAGATATTCTTTTGCACTCATTGTGGGTTTGGAAGTTGTATCCGCAAAAGCGTTATTTGTTGGAATCAAAACGAAAAAAATCAATAAGGAGAAAAGAAAAGTTCTAAAAGTAGTTGGATTCATTCAAAAAAGCCTAATTTATTTTTCCATTCTTTGGTATATGGATTTCTATAATGGACAAGATAGATTCCGATTAAAATTGCGAAAACACAAAAGAGAATACTACTCGTGATTAAAATAAAAGCGAGCATACCGGTCTGTATCAAAAATCCAAGATCCAGAAAAAATAAAACGGATAGAGGAGAAAATCCAAGAAGGAACAGACCCGATAATATGATTTTAATATGACGTACTGGAACTATGTGTAACATTACTCTGCGCTTTAAGTCTGGTGGAACGGGAGTATTTGTCTGAGAATTTAGAGTTTCGTCTTCGAAAAAGTGAAGTTTTTCCTCGAGTTCCGCCGGAACGAAATCATTCTTTTTTTTCATTGTTTAACCAATCTTTCATGATTTCTTTACCTCTAAAAATATAACTCTTTAAAGTGTTCATTTTCAAGTTTAATTTTTTAGAAATTTCTTTGTAAGACATATTTTCAAAATAGTGAAGTGTAATCGGTTTTCGATAAAGTTCTGGTAATCTTGCCACTAGGTTTCTAATCTTCTCCGAGTTTTCCTGTTTTAGAAATTTTGATTCCTGTTCTGAATAAATTTCGCTTTGTTTTTCCTTTTCGTTTTCTGCCAAAATAAGCGCGTCTAACCCAGAGATTTCCGGGTGTTCTTTACGGTATTTTCGAATAATTTCATTACGAGCGATTACAAATAACCAAGTAGAGAATTGAGATTTGCCTTGAAATGTAGATAAACTTTCAAAGGCTTTTAAGAAAATGTCCTGTGTAAAGTCTTCGGCTTCGGTCTCGTTACGAAACGCTTTGATCGCTTGAGAATAAACCAAACCTTGATAACGATTCATCAACAATTCAAAGGAATTGAAATCGCCGTGTAAAACTTTTTGAATACAGTCCCAGTCTTCCTGGTTACATAGGATAGGTTCCCTCATCAGGATCGGGAAAATTTATAATAACAGAGTAATCCGAGACCGGTTCCAAGCGGGACAAGTCCGCCGAGCATTGCAAGTGATTGTCCTAAAACAGAAATGAATCCGATGGAAAGTGCAATTCCTACAAAGGTAAGAATCAAACCTAAAAAGAAAGAATAAGTTCTAAGATCGAAAGTTTCTTTTTTATAAAGTCCTGCTTTGATAATTTCGATTCTTTGTCTATACCACCAATAAAAAACAAAAAATAATAAGGCAGATCCGAATACAATTCCAAAGATAGGAACCAAGTAGAGAACCACTTTGTAATCGGATCCGGAATTGGAACTTTGATTCTGAAGATGTTTCAGAATCAAATCCAGGGTTTCTAAGAGTTTAGCTTTTTCTTCCGGATTCATCTTACAAGGACTGCCGCTTTTTTATTTTCGGCTTTAGTCTTGAAATAAGGAATTCTTTCTTCGATTCCAGGACGATTGACTAAGGATTGATACCATTCTTCTTCTTGAAAACTCTCCTTTAAAAATGAACTACGTATTTCTTCTTGAAATAAGTTTTTGATAATCTTCATTGTTTTTTACTTCCTTTATGATTGCAATATTAGAAAATTTTAATTTTCTATTGGAACTATTCCGAAATTTAACCATTCACAATTTTATTTTATGTATGAGTTCCCACACTTCGGATCAGTTTTTTAGAAAACGATTCAAAGTTACTTCTATTTTCATTTGTTATAAAATCGGATGGTTTTCTATTTGATCGGCCGATTTTATGTCTTATTAAAATGATCGGCAGATAGTAAATTTTTCAAGAATCATTTTATCCACAATTTCTATGGCGCATACTAGATGAAGAAAAAAATACTTTTAGGTGTTTATTTCAAAATTTTAAGGAAAGTTATACAATAGAATGTTTAAAACTCTGTCTTTAAACGGGACTTTTTCTTAAAATTGGAACTTTCAAAAATGTATTATGCAAATTATAATTGGTCGAAAAGAACAGAATTTGTAGGAACTCATATAAATTATGTCTTATTTCTATGGGTTTACTGGTTTTTAAAATGTTACTCTGCTAAATAACGTGAGTTCGGAGTAAGAATTTTCTAAAAGTATGAGTTCCTACAATTTTGGAATTTTTTCATAAAATTGTGATTTGTGGTAGTTCCCACATTTTAGGAATCGATCTGTAAAGTCCAGATTCCAACTTTTTTCAGAATTATTGTTTTTTTACTTCGGACTCGCGTTAACTATATACGACGGTTTTGTGGGAACTACAGCAGTTTATTAGAAATTTCTAAAGGATTATTTGTTTATACTTTTTTGAGATTTAGAGGCATCCCTTAATTCTTTTTTGAAAACTTACGAGAGGGATCAAAAAAGGGCGGACCGCTTAAATTCGGTTCTACAAAAATAGGTTTTCTGTTAAAGTTTGCGTGTTCTCTCAGAAAATTTACGATGATTCTTCCGGTGGCTCCCCAAAGTAACCCTTCTTTTAAATCAAAATAATAAATTTCTATTTCATTTGCGCCGGACCTTCGAATTCGAATCGAATAAAACGGAGAACTTTCCAAAAGATTTAGATCCAAAAGAATAAAACGTTCCACTTCTTCCGGGTTTGTATTAAATAGAAAAGATCCTTTGTAACGCGCGATAAACGGAGAAATATGAAATCCGGTAAAAGTAAAAATTCCGTGATATTCTCCTAAAACTTCCAGAAAAGAACTGGATTCACCCATTTCTTCTTCCCATTCCCGAAGTGCGGTATTTAAAAGATTTTTATCTTTTGGAGAATAGGCTCCTCCCGGAAAAGAAATTTGTCCTGGATGCGCTTTTAGATTGGAGTTTCTTTTTTGAAGTATGATTCCTTGACTAAAATCTGATTCTTCATAAATGGAAAGAATGACTGACGAAGCCCTGGATTTTTCTTGTCCGATCGGTGGAGCTGGAATTCCTATAAAATTTTCCTGAGGTATTATAAGTCGCTCTTTGAGTGATTGAAAATCCAACTGCATTTTTGAATTATATTCAAATATTAGAATTTAGTTATTCGAATTTCTTATTAATCGGAACTAGACCTTTGATGTTCGATTCGTAAGGTACGTTTTCTAAAGCCGCTAATATAGATGGTCCGTAGTGTATCACTTTCCATTCGGAAAAAAGATTCATTTCCCTCAATTCGTCTAAAGTTTTTGGATTTTTTTGAGAGAGTTCTGCGATCATTTTGTTAGAAGGCATCATCTGATGACTCATTCTTCGTATCGACATGATTGTCTCCCTCCAAATTCTCAGACGTTTGAAACGTTCTCCTTCTTCGTTGGTCAGGTTTTCTCCCGGTTTTTTAAAAAGCTCTGACTTTTGGATTGGGGGTCCGCTCGGATTTGTATAGATCTGAAAAAGTGTTTCCGCGTCTTTTTTACCTACAATTTCGGTTAACTTGTTCATATCTCTTCTTGCTTTCACGAGTAGAACTACTTTCTCATTATTGAATACTCGAAAAGGCGCTTTGTTTAACTTTCTGGATTTATCGTCTCTGAAAACTAACGTGTCGTATATAAATCTTCTTTCGTCTGCACTATATTCCAAAATTTCCGGGAATTTATCCATAGAAATCGAATTTCCTTCAGGTCCTGGTTCTTCGGAAGCGATCTTTTCAAATTCAGAAATTGCTTCTTCGTAAAGATTTCTTTTGATAAGCTCTTCCTTCATTTTCGCCCAAATCGTTTCCAGATAAACGGTATCTAAGGCCGCATATTGAAGTTGGCTTTTTTCAAGAGGTCTTTTTTCCCAATTGGACTTTTGTTCTTTTTTGGAAAGTTTAATCTTGTGATAGTAATCTACAAGATACGTTAGGGAATATTGTTCATGATCCAGAAGACGGGAACTAAATCCTGTATCCGCGATATTTTGAAATTGAAAACCGAAGTCTTTTTTGAGGGCTTTAATGTCGTCGATAGCAGAATGAAATATTTTTAGAATTTTTTTATCTTCGAATAAATTTCCAAGACTTTCTAAATTTTGTAACTTTAAAGGATCGATGATGTAATTTTTTCCTTTAGCGGAAATTTGAATCAGACATACCTTAGAAAAATACGTATAATAACCTGAGGACTCCGTATCTACGGAGATAGAATCCGCCTGACTCAGATTGATAAGGACTAGTTGTAGGCTTCGAGTTGTGTCAACGACTATGTAATCGGAATTTATTTGCATGAAAAACGCAACCTGAGATTTTAAGCTTAAGAAGGCAGAGAATGAGTCGAATTCCCGATAAATCCAAAATAAGAAGACAAGCCCAGGATGACAAACCAAAAGAGGAATGTGCGATTTTTGGTATATTTAATTCATCGGAGGCTTCTAATTTTACCTATTTAGGTCTTTACTCGATGCAACATCGGGGTCAGGAATCGAGTGGGATCGTTTCTTCAGACGGGGAACATTTATATCGTTATGCTGGAATGGGTCTGGTGGCTCATATTTTTACGGAAACTAAGTTAAAGGAACTACAAGGAAACGCGGCTATCGGTCACAATCGATATTCTACGACTGGAGCCTCTTTTTTAAGAAACGCTCAACCTCTTCGAGTGGAATCTCACTTAGGAGCCGTTTCTTTGGCTCATAATGGAAATTTGGTTAACTCTTGGGAACTTAGAAGTCAGCTCGAAAAAGAAGGAAGTATCTTTCAGACTACGATTGATTCCGAAGTAATCGTTCATTTGATGGCTCGTTCCGGAGAAACGGATTTTCTTTCGGCTCTTTCTTCCGCTCTTAAAAAAGTAAAAGGCGCTTATTCACTTGTAATTCTTACAAAAACCCAATTGATTGCGGTCCGAGATCCGAACGGGTTTCGTCCTTTGGTGATGGGTCGTCGAGAAGACGGATCGGTTGTGTTTGCTTCGGAAACCTGTGCGTTTGATATTACGGATACGAAATATGAAAGAGATGTAGAACCGGGCGAGATGATCGTGGTTGATAGAAATGGAATGAATTCTTACTATCCGTTTCCAAAAGCTTCTCCGAGTCTTTGTATTTTTGAATATATCTATTTCGCAAGACCTGATTCTAGCATCTTTGGGGAATCGGTTTATAAAGTTCGAAAGAACTTAGGAAGATTTTTAGCCAGAAAATTACCCGTTCCAGCGGACGTAGTCATTCCAGTTCCGGACTCTGCCAACATAGCCGCGTTAGGTTATGCGGAAGAATCCGGAATTTCTTATCAATCCGGTTTGATCCGTTCTCATTACATTGGTAGAACTTTTATCGAACCAGATCAGAAGATTCGGGATTTTGGAGCTAAGATCAAATACAACGTGGTTCGAAACGTAGTCGAAGGAAAAAGAGTGATCGTAGTTGACGATTCGATTATGAGAGGAACTACGAGTCGAAAAATCATCAAAATGATTCGAAACGCGGGAGCTAAAGAAGTTCATCTCAGAGTTTCCGCACCTCCTACCATATCACCTTGTTATTATGGAATTGATATTCCGACTCATAACGAATTGATCGCTGCAACGCATACGATCGAAGAAATTCGAAAGTATTTAAGAGTGGATAGTATCGCTTATCTTTCCGTCGAGTCTATGAACCGCGCCGTAATGGATCATAAAGGTGGGGGATTTTGTAACGCGTGTTTTACGGCTCAATACCCAGTGGAATTTCAAAGCGAGCTGGGAAATCAGAAAAGTCTTTTTAAAGAATATCAAGTGGAAGAAAGAGCCGTTTATTGAGTTTTTTATTCGCTCAGATTTTCTTTCTCTGAATTCACATGATTAAAGTATAAACTATTAAATAGCTGTTTTATTGTCTAGTCATGAGTAAAGAACTGTAAGTACTACAATTTCTGCGGGAACTCATACAAAACCTAACGACTTAAAAAGCAGCTGGAAGCACTAATTATCGAGAGAGACTGTTTTTGTGGGAACTACCATTTTCACGTTTTGTTAAAAACTTGCGAAATGGATTTTATCTGATTTCTTTTAAAGTTTGTTTTGGGGTAATTCTTTCCGAACTTAATCTTACGACGGAGCGTTTCAAACTATCTCTATGAAACTTAGAATACGACAAATCGACTCGTTTGCAGAAAAAGTTTTTCAGGGAAATCCAGCCGCCATTTGCCCATTGCAGGAATGGATCTCGGACGAATGGATGCAAAAGATTGCGTCGGAAAACAATCTGAGTGAAACCGCCTTTTTTGTACTCGAAGGAGAAACGTATCGGATTCGGTGGTTTACACCTTTAAGCGAAGTGGATCTTTGTGGTCACGCTACTTTGGCCGCTGCTTATCATCTTTTTCGAGAAGGTGAAGTAGTGGGAGACAAGTTAAGTTTTCAATCCTTATCCGGAGAATTAAACGTATTCAAAAAAGAGAATATTCTTTATTTGGATTTTCCTTCTCGAAAACCCGAAAAAGTGGAAACTCCAAGGGAAATTTTGAATTCATTTTCAATTTCTCCTAAAGAAGTTTTTAAATCCAGGGATTATATGCTCTTGTATGAAAATGAAAACCAACTTAAAAAATTAGAATATTCCGTGCAGGGAGTTAGAGAGCTGGACACGTTAGGAATTATTGCCACTTGTGTGGGAAACGGTTCTTACGATTTTTTGTCTCGGTTTTTTGCTCCGTCTGTGGGTTTGTATGAAGATCCTGTAACCGGTTCTGCACATTGTACTCTCATCCCATTTTGGTCCGAGCGTTTGGGTAAAAAAGTAATGAGAGCGTATCAAACTTCTGCTCGAGGTGGAAAACTTTTTTGTGAGGATTTAGGAGAAAGGGTTCGTATCGGAGGAACTTGCGTATCTTACCTGGATGGGTATATTGAAATATAAAGAAATTCTTAAGTAATTTCACTTTTAAGATGTTTATGTTTAAAAAGAAGCTCTTTGATGAGGTTTTTTTCCGACCTTCCCAAAATTTCTTTCTCTTCAAAAATTCCCAAAATTTCCATTGATATTTCGAGTTCTAAAACGGATAAATCTCCGAACAAGGATTGGTGATTGAGTTTTCCCGATTTGTATTTTTCAAGAATTGCATGTGAGGATTCTATGATTTGTTGTTTTCTCAAAACCAGTTCTTCCATAGTAGATAGGATCAAAAAAATTTCCGGATCGTCTTCGAACAAACTTAGAATATGCTTATAGATTCCGGGGATTTGAATCGGTAATTCGTAAATTCCGTCTTTAAGAGAAAGATAAAGTTCCTTTTCTTCTTCGACATTTAAACCCGCCAGATTTCTTAAATCGGAAACTGCTTCTGACGGTAAAACGGTTAAAAATTGAGAAGCGAATTCAGGATCTTTTGCTTCTTTGAGACAGTAGGCGATAAAACTGCATATTCTTTCGGATGATAAGGAACCCCAATATGCATTTTCTCTTAAATCCAGAAAAGACGCGTTCTTTTTTAGGCTTTTTCTTTCGTCTTCGGTTTGTTGATATATATTATATTCGTAAATTATAATTTTATAGAGTAATTTATTGCTGAACGAGTCTATGACTTCTTTTACTTTTTCGGGTTCTATGATGGAAAGAAAATAGATTAGAATTTCTAAATAAACCCTTCCTTTGGAAATGAATTCTTCCAAAACAAATGGAAGTGCCTGTAAAAATGCGGAAGCTCCTACGTTAATCCCTGCTTTTCCTTCCGCAAAAGCGTTCATTTTTTCGCCTGCGATACAGAATTCTCTAATTTCAGAACTCCATTCGTTGTGAAGTAGATTTTGTCTACAATTGGCAGGACACGGCTCTCCAAGTGAGACACCGATTTTACAGCGGGTTTTAATTTCTTTATCCAGGCAAATTTCCACGTTTAACGTACTAGGTCCCCACAATCTCTCATTTCGGGAGCATAAGGATTTTGAATTTTAGTTCCCTGACTTACCCAAGTTTTATTTACCATAGGGCAGTAGAAACGATTGAAAACTCCGGTTCCCCCCGCAAGTTTTAGACTTTCCGCAAGGCTTTCGGAAAAAGAAGAATAGGCTTGGAAAAATTTTTCTACGTCTTGTGTCTCTTTATCTTTTAAAGAATTTTGCATTTTTTCGGCCGGAGATTTTAACCCTCCGTTTAGAGAAATGAGTTCTACTACACGGGCCATTAATTGACTCGTGTCTGGAATTTTCTCTTCTTCCTTCATGAGAAACTTATGAATGGATTCGTTTTCCATAAGAATTTGCTGTAATATATCTTTTTCCTGTTTCGTCACAACGGGATCGGGTTTTTTACAGGACGAGAAAAAGATAAGAATACCAATTGCTAAGATTAAAAATTTTTTCATTCTTCCCAATCTCCAAAAAAGAAATATAAACTTAAGTCTATAATTCCTGAAAAAATCTGGGTGTAAATACGGAATCGTTTTTGATCTAAAAAATACGTTTCTTGAAAAAGAGTTTGTGGAATTTCTTAAAAGACGGTCCTTATCTTTTCAAGTATTGAAAAGAAGCAAATCGTATCAAAATTATTCAGAATGACAAGTTACTATCATAATCCTTTCTGGTTAAAGAATTGATTAGAAGTTTCTCAAAAAAGACTTACAAATCTTTCGGAAAGTATTTAAATACAAAATAGTAACTTTTTGAAATTGTATCTGTATGATGTTTTTTGAATGGTTTCTTTTACGGAAACGGGTTGCGAAATCGTCCTGAAATTGATCGTATTAAAAATAAAAAATTGAGGTTTTGATTTAATGACGAACTTTTATACGAAACACGTTTTTGTATGCGAAAACGTAAGGGCCGAAGGGGAAAGGGTTTCTTGTGGTCGTTCTGGTTCGATTCAATTATTAGCTTCTCTCAAGAAAAAAATGAAGGACCTTTCGATCGAAGGTAAAGTTCGAATTCAAAGGGCGGGTTGTTTAGATCGATGTGAGTTAGGTCCTGTTCAAGTAAGTTATCCGGAAGGTAGATGGTTTTCTTTAAAAACCGAGGAAGACGTAGATATATTCTTAAAATATTATATACAATCAGAACAGATGGAAAAAATACAACATTTGATTATCAAGGAAAACTAATGAACCTTCCAAAAACGTACAAAGCTTTAGAACTTAAGGAATACAGCGAAAATCGTAACAGAGCCAGCATTGTGGAAAAAACGATTCGTCCTTTGAAAAAAGGGGAGGTTTTAATTCGTATGCACTCTGCTTCGATCAATCCTTCTGATTTGATGTTTATGAGAGGTCTTTACGGAATTAAAAAGAAACTTCCAATCGTTCCCGGTTTTGAAGGAAGTGGAAACGTGGTTTCTTCCGGCGGGGGATTTTACGCTTCTTATTTAAAAGGAAAAAATGTAGCTTGCACGGCTTCTGGTAGAGGAGACGGGGTTTATGCCGAATATATGATTACAGATGCATTCAATTGTCTTCCGATCGGAAAGGATCTTTCATTAGAACAGGGGGCTTGTTTGTATGTGAATCCAATTACTGCGATTGCAATGGTGGAAAGAGTACAAAGTCTAGGAGTTAAGGCTTTGGTCCAAACGGCCGCGGCAAGCGCTTTAGGAAAGATGGTGGTAGGAATTGCGGCTCGTAAAGGAATGAAAGTGATCAATATTGTTCGTAAACCGGAACAAGAAGAGGTCTTAAAAAAGATTGGTGCGGAATATATTCTAAATTCAGAATCTTCTAATTTTGAAAGACAACTTAGAATTCTTTCTAAAGACTTGAATGCTACAGTATGTTTAGATGCAGTTGCGGGAGAATTAACTTCCAGAGTTTTATTAGCAATGCCTTATGGAAGTAGAGCTATTGTGTACGGTGCGCTTTCTGAAAAAGAAATTCCAATCCATGCAGGAATGATGATATTTCAAGACAAGAAGTTAGAGGGATTTTGGTTGTCTACTTGGGTTCCGCAACAAACCCCGTATAAGATCTGGAAACTTTCAAAGGAACTGAGATCCTTGGCAAAGAAGGAATTAAAAACCGATATAGCTTCTCGATTTCCTTTGGAAAAAGCGGTCGAAGCGATCGAACACTACGCCGTGAACATGACCAAAGGAAAGGTATTGATTCAAACTTCGTTTGCGGAAGGGAATTAAAATTTTGAAAAATTCTAAACTTCATTGGATTTTTTTATACTTAACTTTGGTTTGTTTATATTCTTGTTCTAGTTTACAAGAAAATTATAAAGCGCTTCAAAAATGTAAATTTCAGGTTTTATCCTTAGAAACTCAAAAGGCGGAATGGATTTCTTTTCCGTCGGTTCCGAAGGTCGTTTTTTTAACAAAGATTGAAATTGAAAATCCTAATGAAACTGAGGTGACCCTTTATAAGTTTGATCTTTCTTTTATAGTTCCGGATAATTTCGAAAAAGAATTCTTACTCGCTAAAGTACAATCCGAAGAAAAAATTATCATTCCGGCTCTTCAAAAGAAAACTGTAGATTTGCAAGTAGAAACACTTTTTGAAAAAAAGATGGATCGTAATCTTTTACAAGTCGTTTTAGGAATTCTGCAAGCGGGGTTGGTTGGAAAAGAACTTGAATTTAAAATTCAAGGAAACTTTGAATATGATACAATTTTTGGTTCGGTTCGAATTCCTGTAAACGAGAAGATTCCTCTAAAAATGGGAAAAAAGAAAGGTTTTGAAATTTAAAATGATTCTTGCGGTTTGATCTTTTTTGAATTTGCTCCACAAGCTTGGAAACTCGCACAAATACATGAAACTATGATTTTAATCTTAAATTTTTGCATGAAATCGCTGTTTGGCGATTTTAATTCAGTTTATTAGAAATTCCTAAAATAACTAGAAAATGTATGACACAAAAAGTTCGATTCAAAACAGAAATAAAAATCCGATCAGCGGTTTTTATTTCGGCGTTGTTCTTAAGTATTGGATGTTATCAGAAAAATACAGATGCGGATTTTTATTCGTTTGAGGATGCAAATACTAAATTAATTTCCGCGTATGAATCAAAAGATGTAATTTGTAATACGAACCGAAGACTTACCGCGTTTGTTCCGGGGCGTTCTAGAAAAAAAGATATCGATCTTTGTGTGAATGCAGTTCTTGCTGTAAGTTGTGAATCTTGGGCTTCTACTTCTATTGATGCTACTCCGACTACGTGTAAGTCAATTGAGTTTAGATATTGAGGCAGTAAAATGAAACCAGCAGAATGGTTTTTTGTATTGAGCCTTTTATTTGCGGGTTTGATTTATTTGTTTCTTCTTTTTGTAAGAAGAAAAGAAAAGAGCGCTAGTAATTCGATCGTAAAATACTCACTTCCTAAAGGGGATTTAAATTCTTCCATCAGTCGAATTTCCGATCCAGAAGATAGTAGAAATTCTAAAATGAATGTTTTAGAAGTATTCGACTATAATGGAATTAAAATTATGCACGAGAACGGAATTTATACCGTAAACACAGGCGGTGAAATTGAAGTTTATGGTTCTTGGCAGACCCTTCCTTCTCGTTATCAAAGAATGGTCAAAGAGATGGATCACAGAGCCACCGGCGAAAAAAAAGCAGGGAAATATTATATGGAAATTTTGAATGGAGTCTACTACGTGATTTTCCCAGACGGAAAAAAACATAAATACAAACGTTTCGAAGATATTCCCGAAAAAATCCGAAAAAATTTAGGTTATTAGAACTATATAATAGAATTCCCAATACTTTATATTGAAACAAGGTTTTACGAGATTAAAATTAGTATTAGAGTTGTTGAAAAATTCCATAGTGGCGTTTAACAAAACTATTTCAATTGCTCGTTTCCATGAAATAGAAACAGATGGAGAATTCATTTTTCAACAACTCTATTACTTAACGTAAGCAGGTGTAAGAAAACCGGGGCGAATCCGACTTGCCACAGGCAGCCGGCCCGGCTCTTTAGCTCTGATCAATAAATTGCATAGAGAAAATTTAGTATATTAAAATAATATAATTTTCTATATATGAAAAATGATGAGCTTTTCTAAAATTTTTTTAAAATTAAAATCAAACTTAATTGTGGTTCAAAGAATAGCTGAATCGAGCCACAAAATACACACTTTCAAGGTAAATGTTTTTGAATCATTTCCTTACAGGAATTGGAAAGAGAGGATTCGTGATTCATCAGACAGCGTAAAATTCTACCGCCGCCCGGAATTACAAACTTACAGAATTTACTTCTATCTTCGGAACATTCTTCCGAACTTTTTCTAATTTCTTCTTTTTTGAGTTTTAGCCAATCCGAGCAAGTAGTCGAAAGATCCGATTCTTTTTCCATCAAACATTGCATTTGAGATAAACGATCTTCGCTTTTACGATGACTACAGAAATTTTCTGCGTCTTTAGAACAAGGAGTAGTTTTCGAATTTGATTCCGCGAATAGACCTGACGTACAAATGAAAGCGAACAGGACTGATAAAAAAAGAAGTTGTAAATGTTTCATATTTTCCTAAATTTAAATATTCTAATAATCTTATGTATTCTTATTCGACTCGAATTGCTCTCGGAAAAGTGGGGCAAGCACTGACGCACTGACCACAACCGGTACAGTTTTTGGAAAACGAAGGTTTGTTCCCTTTAAAATTCACTACTCCTTCGATGGGACAACTGTCCCTACAATTAGAACAAGTGGATTCTCCAGTTTTAGAATTGATACAATATTCAAAAATTCCTTTCGCCTGACCAAATTTAGGTGCACCTTCCAAAGGAAACAGAGCACCCGTTTTGCAAGAATTGACACAAGGCCAATCCTTACAAAGCATACAAGCATTTAGATTAACGTCCATTCTAGGAATATGTTTTTCCGAAACCTCGTCGAAAACCGGAAATAATACGCTGTAAGGACATGCGTAAATACAATCTCCACAACCTGTACATTTCTGAAGAAACTCTATTTCGTCTAACGCTCCTGGAGGAAGCTGAACGTTTCGGATTTTTCTTTTTCGATTGGGTTTAATTTGTTCTGGAAGAAGAAACTCCGCTTGTTTTTTAACTTTTTTAGTATTTGTTTTTTTAGGAGCGGGTGACGTGGTTTCTTTAGAAACGATTTCTTGAAAACCGGAAACGAGTTCTGTCGCGTTTTCCTGAGCGAAGTCTAACACTCTCGCCAGTCCTTTTTTAAAAAAATCTTTTCGGTTCAATCTGCGTTTACTCTTTCGATTCTTGCACCTAACGCACGTAAGCGGGTATCTATGTTTTCAAAACCTCTATCGATCTGACCTATATTATGAATATAACTTGTACCTTCCGCACAAAGAGCTGCTATGATCATTGCCATACCAGCGCGAATGTCTGGGCTAGCTACTTTTTGACCGTAAAGCCTAGAATGACCGATAACGATTGCACGATGTGGATCACAAAGAATAATTTGCGCTCCCATTGCGATGATATTATCCACGAAAAAAAGTCTAGATTCGAACATTTTTTCGTGAATCAAAACAGTTCCTTTACATTGAGTAGCGGTGACTAACGCGACAGAAGTCATATCCGCAGGAAAACCAGGCCAAGGAGAATCGTCTATTTTAGGAGTTGCGCCATGATAATCCGGAATGATTTCCATCTTCTGATCGGAAGGAACTAAAATTCCGTTTTCATGCGGACGGACTTCGATTCCAAGACGAGAATAAACCATTCGAATCATACGGATGTCTTCCGGTTCTACGTCTCGAATCATAAGTTCTCCGCCGGTGACCGCAGCCAAACTTATAAACGAACCCACTTCTAAATAATCCGATCCTATTTTGTGTTCTTTGGCGGGAGGTTTTAAAGAAGTAACTCCTTCGATCGTAAGAATGTTAGAACCAATTCCTGAAATTTTTGCTCCCGCAGAATTTAAAAAATGACAAAGTCTTTGTACATGAGGTTCGCTTGCGGCGTGACGAAGGATTGTAGTGCCTTCTGCAAAAACCGCAGCCATTACCGCGTTTTCTGTTCCGGTAACGGAGGCCTCGTCCATAAGTATGTCCGTTCCTTTCAGTTGATCCGCTTTGATTTCGTAACCGTCTGGAAATACTTCTATACTTGCACCTAATGCTTGTAATGCGAGAAGATGGGTGTCTAATCTTCTTCTTCCTATTTTGTCTCCACCGGGTTTTGGTAAAAAAACCCTTCCGGTCATGGCAAGAATCGGACCTGCTAAAGTGACCGCACCTCGAATGCGAGAACAAAGCTCTTCGGGGAGTTGGTTTTTTAGATTTCCGTGGTGTTTGAAAAGATAGGTTCCTGGTTCTTCTTCGTTGATTTCCATACCGAGATGACGAAGCACTTCCATAAGCATAAGTACGTCCGAGATTACGGGGATGTTACTAATACGAACGGTTCCCGGAACCATACAAACAGCGCCGAGTAACGGTAATGCTTCGTTTTTATTTCCTTGCGGAACTACGGTTCCATGAAGAGGGGTCTTTCCAATGATCTTAAAATACGAAGATCTCATAGTGATAAACTGTAGGATAGGTTCTTTCTGGCAAATCGAAATGTTAGGAGAATGTTATTTTGAATCGTTGAGTTTGGCTTTTAAAATGGCTTCGGGTATCTTAAATTTTTATCGTTCTAAGTAAAATGTTCGGTCTATTTAATTCGATAGAATCTAAAAGGCAGTTCTTGTTGACTT
Organism: Leptospira kirschneri serovar Cynopteri str. 3522 CT; assembly: GCF_000243695.2. Taxonomy (NCBI): domain Bacteria; kingdom Pseudomonadati; phylum Spirochaetota; class Leptospiria; order Leptospirales; family Leptospiraceae; genus Leptospira; species Leptospira kirschneri. The sequence continues at coordinate 206,120 of NZ_AHMN02000013.1, forward strand.
CTATTTCTAAAATCAAGATAAACGTTTTATTCATGGATACATTACACCATCGTTTTCAACAGTTTCAAAAAACAATCTGGTTCAACATATTCTGTTATCTTTGGACTGGAATTTTTTCTTTTTTAGCGTTTGCACCTGTCTCTCTAACTCATTTTGTATGGATCGCACCTTTTGGATTTTTTTGGTTGAGTTTAAAATATCATGGAAGGTATAAAAAATTATTCTTTCACGGATTGATTGTAGGAGTTGTTTTTTATGCAATTTCTTTCCATTGGATCGTACACATGGCGATTACTTTCGGAAATTTTCCGTATGTGGTTGCAATTCTTATTCTTTTATTTGCAGGTCTATTATTCGGTTTAAAGTTTCCGATTTTTATGATGAGCTTTTCTTTTCTTTCGGGAAAGATAGGACGTCATTCTGTTTGGGTTGCGGGCTTTTGTGGGCTATTGTCTGAGTTGATCGGACCACAATTGTTTCCTTGGTATTGGGGAAACTTAGCCGCTGGAAATATAATTCTCGCGCAGAATGCGGAAATTACGGGAGTTTATGGAATCAGTTTTTTAGTATTCATAGTTTCTTATACACTTTTTCAATCTAATCCTTGGCACTGGAAGGAAATTATACATTCTAAGGAAAAAAGAAAACAATATTTTCGTTTTGTTACGTTACCCGCTCTTTTACTTTTGACGTTTATTGTTTCAGGCGTTTTTCTTTTTAAAAAGTGGGAAAATGTAAAACCGGTTAAATCTTTAAATGTACTCGTTGTTCAGCCGGACGCTCCTTTAAGTTTTAGGGATGGAAGAGAAGTTAAAGAATCCATCGAGGCTTTGATGGCTCGGATCGAAAAATTGACTGACGAAGGTGTAGTAAGAATGGGAAAAAAACCGGACCTTATCGTATTACCCGAAGCGGGAGTTCCGTTTTTTTCCGCTCACAAAACGGAAATAACTACGAAGGTTCGTAGAATGTATTGGGATCGATTTGATTCTTTGATGTTTTTACTTGCCAATCGCTACAAGGCGAACGTATTTTTTAACGAAATTGATGCAGGATTTAAAGGAGCTCCTAGCCCCCGTAATTTAAGATATTATAATAATAATGTATTATATGATCCGAATGGAGATCGTAGAGATTCTTATCAAAAGAAATTTCTTTTGATGTTCGGAGAATATATGCCTTTCGATTTTTTGTATGAGCTCAGTCAACAAACCGGAAGATTTGAGCCGGGATTGACTCATAATCTGATTCGATATTATACACCTATAGACAAAAACAAATCTCCTAAGGGTTTACATTTAAATTGGCGTGATACGGAAAATTTAGGTCACGAAGCGGTTCGTTCTTACTATGAAACTGCAAAAACAGAGGTTTCGGAGGCTGGAAAGTTTCTTCCTTTGATTTGTTATGAGGTAATTCTTCCGGAATTTGTTAGAGAATTTAGAACTGCCGGAAATCCAGAATTTATAGTCAATCTTACCAATGATAAATGGTACGGAACAACAACGGAAAGTGATCAACACATGGAACTTGGAAGATTACGGTCTATCGAGTTAAGAAGATGGATGGTTCGTTCTACCAATTCTGGAATTTCCGCAAATATAGATCATCTCGGTAGATTTGTAGGAGATAAAAAAACAGGATTGATGACGGCGGAGGCGCTTTTTGAAACGGTAGACGTAATTGATTCACCGCCTACATTTTATACTCAGTATGGAAATCTAATTCCTTGGTTGATGCTTTTTTTAACTGGAATTTATTACCTTAATCTTTTGATCGGAATCCGAAGAGGAAAGTCCTCCTAATTGAAAAATTCTTTTAGGAAAAATGGATTTGAACCTATTCGTATTTTGTTTAAGCGCACATAAATCTGAAGGTTCGTTTTTTAGGGTTTGTTTAGAAGGAAATTTGAATCTAAAAAAAGAGCGAATATTTTATATTATAAACTAATAAATGTTAAATGAGGTCAAATATCCGTTTGTTCCAAAATCCAATCGATCTTTGATCCCAGGTCAATTTTGGGTAATTCCGTTGAATAACGGGAAATTTGCCTGTGGAAGAGTCATCGAAGTTCATCCTTTTGAAACGAAAATGTTTTTGGCAGGTTTGATGAATTGGATTGGAGAAGTCGTTCCAAAAGAAAACGATTTGGCTGGAAAACAAACTATAAAACAAGGTCAAGTTCATATTAAAACAATCCATCAAACCGGATTGAATGGAATGATAATCGGGTATAGAAATTTATCTTTGGATAAAATAGAACCGGATTTTTTCAAATCTCAGGATGGTTATCAGTCGGGAACTTCTAAATTGATGAAAGGATATCAAGAAATCCGGCCTTTGACAAAAGATGAATCGGATCTTTATCCCACTTTTTCTACTTGGGGTTATGATGTGATTCGTGTTCTGGCGGAAGAATTGTCAGTATCAAAGAAGATTTAAAATTTCTTCACTGCTCGGAGTTGTATAATAAAGTATTAATAGTCAATAAATTGCATGGAACATTGTACAACAATCATCTATAGTTTCAATTGATTATAGAAGCGAAACGCTGAGTCCTCTTGCATCGATCCCTTCACATTACTTACATGAAACGATATTTCGTGATAAACATTGAAATACTCAATTTTATAGGGATGAGTAAAATAGAATTGTTGAAAAATTAATTTTCATTTTATTGAAATGATTTCGTTCAGATCAACTATTGAACTTTTTAATAATTCTAATAAACTTTAAAGTATTTTAAATAAGGATGTTGTTCTAACGTTTCAAATGTGGGAACTCATATAAACTTAAACTTTACTTGTATAGATCTTTATAAAATTCAAATATAAAGTTTTCAATGTGTAAATTCTCTTTAAAGAAACGTAATTTGTGGGAACTGCGTTTTTATTTTGAAATGATTTTGAAGAACCAGTTTAGTTTGGTATTTTTTTATGAAGATCTTGTCTCAAAACCTTAAAGAATTTTACGCGATCATTTTTTAGAAATTTTTAATAGAGTTGTTGAAAAATTCCATAGTGAAGATCGTAAAATTGCTTCAATTGTCCATTCAATCCAATACAAACAGATCAAGAATTAATTTTTCAACAACTCTAATAAAATACAGTAGTAGTTCCTACATTTTTGTGAAACTCAATGCATCGCTTCTATGGTCGCTCTGCAGGTCGCATTTAACAATTTGTGAACTTTCAAGTAGTTCTAATGTCGTTCAATTTTTATAGTAGTTCCCATATTTTTGCGAAACTTAGTTTCACGGGTCGTTTAAAAAACTTAGCGTTTCGCTTTTTGAATTCAATAAATCACTTTTTATGAAAGTGTTTTCAGATCACGATCTATTTTAACTATAAAATTTGTGAATTGTTAACCATAGGGAGTTATTGCGTTGAGTATTTTTATTCGCCCAGACTTTCTCTATGAATTCATGTTATTTAAAGTGTAGGGACTATCACATTTTACAAAAAGTTTATCTTCAAAATGATAGGAACTCCTCTTACAAGTTTGAGATTTCACATTGAAACCTTAAGAATGTAGGAACTTTTACTTCTAGAAAATTCAACCTTTCCAGATTAGTAATTCAAAAACTATCAAATCATAAAAAGTAAGAGATACTTAAAGTATTACTTACTTATAGGTGAAAATTTAAATATTCGTTTATGCTCAATGAATTAGAAAAATTTTTCAAAATATTAAGATTTTCTAATTTTATAAAAATAGGCTCTTATGCTTAATTTTTCGATTTTTAAGGATTAAAAAATATAATAGTTTTAATCTTTCGATTTTACTTTTAAGTAAAATTAATTTTTGGAACGTTAAATTAACGTTAGTTGAAATTTAAATGCTGTAGTTAAAAAGATTTATTCTGTATCAAATATGTAAAAAAATAATTATATTTCAAATTTTTGAAAAAAATGAAATCCAGCCTGTTAAAACATCAAAGAATACGATAAATATGAATCTTTTATGTTTTTTAAGTCATTGGTGTTTATGTATTAGATTCAAGGTTTCTCGTAATTTTAGGAGTAAATCAAAGATTATGAAGATTAAATATAAATTTGCGATCTTATCAGCTTTTACGCTGGTATTCGTTGCGTGTTTAGATAAGTCATCTGGTAACGACAGTGCGGTTTTAAGCGGATTGATTTCGCTTATTTCTAACGAACAAGGATGTGTTGGATTGGATTGTTCAAAGAATCGAACGTTAAGAAGTAATCAACTTCAAAGTGGACAGAGTTTACAGGCTGCTTTTCCGCAAGGTTATCTTCCGTATATCTTTGCAACATCGTCTTTTGGCGCTGTTCACAATGGAAATTTTGGAGGAATTTCGGGAGCGGATGCGTTTTGTCAGAACAATATTCCTTCGAGTGTGCCTAGTACAGGAATATACAAAGCAATGATAGTGGATGGAGTCAATAGAGTGGCTACTACGGTAGGCCCGAATTCCACAGTAGGACAAGTAAATTGGGTGTTCCAACCGAATCAGCAATACCGTAGAGCTGATGATGGTGCGATTGTAATGACTACCAATGGTTCCGGTATGTTTGATTTTTCAAATGGTGCAAGATTGGAAAATTCGTTTGCACTTAAGGGGGAGTCAGGTCAGTGGACTGGTTTAAATTCGAATTGGACTACTTGGACATCCGGAGGTGTACCGATTACTTGTAGTTCTTGGAATAGTTCTGCTCTTAATCTTTATGGACTGTTTGGAAGTTCGACTAGTACAGATTCAGAAATTCTTAAAGCTAGCGCTTCGACGGGAGGAAACTTTACAGTAACTTGTGCTAGCGCTGGCTCAGGTTATGGTCCGTATAAATTAGGTCTGGTTTGTGTAGAACAATAAGAATAAATTATAATTTTAGAATATTTTATTTTGTAAAAATATTACAAAGTCAATTTTCTGAAATTAATTTAGATAGCGGGACTTAAAAACCCCCGCTATTTTTATTTTTTAGGTTTATGTTTTTTGAATATTTATTTGAATAAATGTGTGTTTACATGAGTTTGACGTAAGAAAAATCGGGGCGAATCCGGCTGCCATAAACAGCCGGACCGGGCTCTCTGCTCTGGTCAATAAATTGCATGCAGAGAATGTTATACGATTTATCGCTTTAAGTTCCAATTTATCGACCCCGCATCGATCCCTTTCGCGTTAATTTACGGTAAATAAAAAAAGTTTGATTTAACTTTGTTTATATTTTGTTTAAACAAATATCAATTTGGTTAATTAGAATTATGGAATTTTCAAAAAATATCATATTGAATGAAAAAAACATTATTTTTATCCTTATTGCTAATTCAAATTTTTTCTAAGAATTTACTATCATAGGCAGAGGGTATTCTTACGATCGAAAAATTACCGGATTCGGAATACTTTATAACCACCTGAGGGCTATCGTTTTGACGATAATCTAAAAAGTGGAATTCAAAAAGAACGTAAGGTTTCTTTGATTATTGATAGAAAAAAATATTTGTTGGATCACAAAAAAAATATAGTAGAGTTTTTGAGAAATTTTATAGTGAGGATCAATAAAACTGCTTCAATCGACCGTTTCATGAAACAGAAACTAAGTGGCGAATTCATTTTTCAACGACTCTAGTAATTGTTCCAATTGATGTTCTTATGGTTTTTATAATTTAAAGTTGAATACAGATTTTTATTTTTGATATAAAAGCTTACTGTAAATACAAATAAAAATGGTACTATAAACGAATGATTTATTTTTACCAAAAATAACTAAGAGGCCGTCTCAAAAAAAAGACCTCTTTAAAACTTTTGTTCTTTTAGAATTTTATGGTTTTTGAAACAAGCTCTTTAAGGATTGATCAGATAATACGAAAGGATTCCACTAAAAGTTTCCAGAGAATCAGAGGATAAATTTTTACCGGGGCACTGAACATTCAAATCTGCTAATGAATAAATTTGGTAAGGTTTGGCAAAGAACAAACGAATAAAAAAGCGAAGAACGGAAGAAATATTAGAAAGAACGTAAATACTACCCACCGATTGTTTGCGGATGATTTCCGCAGAACAACCATCCTCAAAATAAAATTTTTCTTTAAGAGGAAGATCATAACCAGAAAAAGGTTCTTTTTCCGTATCCAAAACTTCAAATTTTATAATTCTACCGGAAAGAATCGTTTTTCCTTCTGGATTTAAAAGCGCCGCCGTTCTGAAATAACCTCCCGGAAAAGAATCGTTTCCTAAAAAACCCCCCGTATAAAAACGAAACTCTTTTGAGTTGATTGATCGAAATAATTCCCATCTTTTACTATACTTGTATACTTCGTAATTTGTAAGAAGATGTTCTAAACCGCCGGTTCCTAAAAGTTCTTTTTTTTTGCCGTCTTGGATCAAATAACCCCATACGGATTGAAACGAAAACGCCATGTCGGCTTGAACAAAACCGCCAGGTTCTTTGACGGTATGTTTACCCCCAGAAAGAGAAACACCTTGTTTTAAATCGGATTTAAAAGATAAGAATAATTTAATATTCTCTACGTCTTGTTGGATTTCAATTCCTTCTGAATTGAGGGACATACGATTGTTCTCAATTTTGAGATCGAATTTACCTTTTTCTGCGGATAATTCTTTAACGGAAAATTCTTTCGTAACAAATTTAGTGCCTTCTCCTAAAGTATGTATCACTAAACTGATTCCGCAGTTTTTAGTTCCGGGTCCTAAATTGCTTATTAGAAAAGTTGCATAGATAAAAATTTTATCGTCTCGATAAGAATAGTTCCAAGCTTGAAAATAACCTTCTTGTGTATAAGGTTGAAAAGTATAATCTTTAAGAGTAGCCCTTTTCAGAGATGTGGAATCGTCTGCTTTGAGAGTTGAATACGATACGAAAAAAAACAGAAATAGGGTTAGAAATCTAAGAAGGATCAAGATCGAATTTTTTTTCGAGTCGGCTTGATTGAACATTCCGAAGATCCTTTTGCTTCAGAAAAAAATGATCAAGCAGAATCTTTAGCGTTTAAAGTTTTCATTTCGTTTTCTTGGGCAATAGAACAATGTTTTTCATAAAGATCTCCGATACAGGGAAATTTAAAAACAAGGTGATCGGTTTTTCCTTCCATCAAAAAACGTTCTTTGGCTTCTCCGATTCCGTCTTGATGAATCCAAGATTCAAATTGGTCTTCGACTTTAAGAAAAATTACAAACTCGTGGTCGTTTCTCTTTTTGAGAAATACTTCGAAATTTTTCACCTTCTTTTGAACCAACTGAACTCTTATTTTCTGGCCTTCATCCAGTTTTGAAAAATGAACTTTTGGAATATAGAATTCGTTTAACGTCGATACGATCTTTACAAAGTCGTCTTTTTTTGAAATGAGTTTCATCCATATTCCCCGGTTTGGATCGATTGTGTTTTTCATTTTTTCCTCTTTGAAAGCAGTTCCGAAAAGGAGAAGAAAGGAGGAATAAATCTGATTTTTTTCGAAATGAAAAAAGAAAAAGTCTAGGTTTGAATTTTGAAGTTCAGAATAAGATCGTGTTTTAAAAATACCCTTTTTTCAAAAGGTTTTGGATTTTTAAAAAAGGAAACTGTAGATTCGGTTGGCTGATTGGATATTCTTTAAGGAATTTTGGTTATAGGCTTTAAAGACTTCCTTTTAATAAATCTTGCTAAAAAAGCGAAAATCAAAATAGTATCATTCAGAACTATGAAATCCGATTTATTGGCAATATTTTGGACGGAGAAAATCAAACTCACCCAATATATCATTCAAACCACCAAAAATTTTAGTTCTGAACAACTCGATTTTTCGGTCGCGCCTCGTGAATCGGTCCGTTCCTTTTTGCAAGGTATGGTTGCGGGGGATTTTTTTCTTCGTGTTTCTCTTCCGATTTCAGTCGGAATCAGTTCCATTCTTCCGATTGCAAGACAATCCGAAGAGGAAATTGAAAAAGATCTCGTTCGTTTTCGGGATCAGCTTGGTTCTCCTGCGTTACCGATTGGTATCAAAGAAATTATTACTCAAAGTGCGGACGAACTTTTTTTCGAAGATTGTAGTCCGGAATTAAAACCGCTTTTTATTCGTTGGAAAAAAATTCTTATTCGGCTTGAAAAAACGATTCAAGGACTTCGTACAAAAGATTCTTTAAAATATCGTTATTTCTCGGTGATGGGGATTGTTTCACTTCCAGTCGCGATTAATTATTTTGAAATGCAAAATCTAACTTGGCTCAGAAACGGAATTATGAAAATCACGGAGAATCCGAATTTTCCTTCCCAATAACTACCAGGACTTTAGAACAGAATTATATTCTATTATTATATCATTGTAAAATATTAAAGGAGAATTCAATGGCAAAGATCAAGGTAAAAACCCCGCTCGTGGAACTTGACGGGGACGAGATGACCAGGATCATCTGGAAGGAGATTAAGGATAGATTCATTCATCCATATCTCGATATAGAACTGGACTATTATGATTTAGGTGTGGAATACAGAGATAAAACGGATGATAAAGTTACTGTGGATTCTGCTCACGCGATTCAAAAATACGGAGTAGGCGTAAAATGTGCGACGATTACTCCTAACCAAGATAGAGTTAAAGAATACAATCTCAAACAAGAATGGAAATCTCCGAACGGAACCATTCGTTCTATTTTAGACGGAACCGTTTTTCGTAAACCGATCATCGTAAAAAACATTCCTCCTGCGGTTCGTTCTTGGAAAAAACCGATTACGGTAGGACGTCACGCCTACGGAGATCTTTATAAGGACACAGAACTTTATATTCCCGAAGCCGGAAAAGTGGAACTCGTTTATACCGGCAAGGACGGAAAAGAAAAACAAAGGGCCTTGATTCATGACTTTGAAGGAGCTGGTGTGATCATGGGACAACATAACTTGGATAAGTCGATCTTAAGTTTTGCCCAAGCATGTTTTAACTACGCTATTTCCGAAAAAATTGATCTTTGGTTTGCTACAAAGGACACGATCTCCAAAAAATATCACGCTAGATTCCGCTCTATCTTTGACGAACTTGCAAAGGCTAAAGCTGCGGATCTCAAAAAAGCGGGAATTGAATATTCGTATTATCTAATAGACGACGCGGTCGCTCAGTTGATGAAAAACGAAGGTGGAATGCTCTGGGCCTTGATGAACTACGACGGGGACGTGATGAGCGACATGGTCGCCTCCGGATTTGGATCTTTAGGACTGATGACTTCCGTGCTCGTTTCTCCCGACGGAAAATTTGAATACGAAGCGGCGCACGGAACTGTGACCAGACATTATCGTAAATACCAACAGGGTGAAACCACTTCTACAAACTCGGTCGCTTCTATTTTTGCTTGGACGGGTGCTTTGATCAAAAGGGGGGAATTGGACGGAACTCCCGATGTGGTCGCATTTGGTCATAAGTTAGAAAAAGCCGTGATTGATACGATTGAAAGCGGAGAAATGACAAAAGATCTAACTCTTCTTTGTACCGATTCAAACGCAAAAGCTTTAGACACTTTTCAATTTATGGAAGCGATTCAAAAAAGACTTTAATCATTTTGAAATAAAAATTCCCGGCAGGCGACTGTCGGGAATTTAAGATCAATTCGTATAACTCGTGTAATTCGGAATTTTAACCGTAACGATGAAAACCTTGAAACACAAAACTTCAATTTCCAATCGAATTCTATTTCTAAGTTTGGAATTTTTTTTTACGTTCCTGTTTTTAAATTTCTCCGTTCATTCACAAAAAGCTCCTAAAGAACCTACACCACCCGTAGAACCTACGATCGGAGATTCCCGCAATTCAAGAGGAGAAGAAAAACAAGCCGGAACTGGAGTAGATGAAAAAGGAGAAAAAAAAATCAAAGCCGTTTTTTGCGATGGGCGCGAGGTGGAAGGTTTTTGGAAAAATCCTCCCCTTGAATTTAAGTTTCGACATAAAAAAAGTAATATTACATATTCAAAATCTTTAAAGCTTGAAGAAATTGCCAAAATTAAAATCACAGGTTGGAAATTAAAATCTTCTAATAAACGAAAGGAAGGAATTCCATATCGAGCCGAACCTTATCAAATCCAAATGATTTCCTTTTCGGGGGAAACTTTTCTTAAAGAACCTTCGCCGACCGGAGAAATTCAGCAGATTCAATTGAACAATCGATTTGGAGATACTACGTTGTTTCTATTTTGGAACGATTTACAGTATGAAAACGGACAATGGTTTTCGGGTTTAAAACCTTTTGCGGGAGAATTTAGAACGGATTGTCATCCCGATGTAATTCGGGAAATTCAATTTTTTACGATAAATTAAACTTTTCGAATATATTCCAAAATTTTTCTTTCAAAATACGGCTTTTGAAGTAAGTAAATGTTTTTTTGAGGAATGGAGATTTTAAAATCTTCCTTTTCTTCAATTCCAGTGATGACCGCGATCGGAATGTCATTAAATTTTTCCTGTTTACGTATCGCTTCTACAAGTTCTTCTCCCGAAAAATCCGGCATGATCCAGTCTGTTAAAATATAAGAGACTTCGTTCGAAGATTGAAGATATTCGTAGGCTTTTTTTCCTTCCGTAAATGCTTGAAAAGAATAGCCGTTTTTTTCTAGAATTTTTCCCAAAAGAAGTAAGTTTAATTCCGAATCGTCTATGATCAGAATTTTTCCTGCCTTTTTAGATTCTATCGAACTAGGTTTATAAGCTAGTTTTATAATTTCTTCAATTACTGTTTTAAATTCTTCAATTCCGGTAGGTTTTGGAAAAATTCCGTCAAAGCCGGATTCTACCGATTTTGTTCGGTTTGTTTCTATATCTCCGGATGTTATGAGAAATATTTTAGAATTTTTGCATATACTTTGTTTATTGTCAATTAGGCCATTTCGAATGGTTTTACAAACCGTAAATCCATCCGAGTCTGGAAGTACCATTCCGATCGTGATTAGATCAAAATTTTCCCGAAAGGTAAGGTCTAATCCTTCTTTTGCCGTACTGGCTTCGAAAATTTGAAAATCTTCCATAGGAAAAAAAGAGGATATAATTCTTCTAACCGTTGTACCGGAATCTAAAACGAGTACTTTCAAGTTCGTTTTTCTCTCAAGTTGATGTTTGAAATCGAAGTTTCAAAAATTTGAATATATTTTTTTAATTCTTCGAAAATTTGTTTCAAATCTTGTATCATTTCTCCGTCCGGTTTTGTCCAAACGAGTTGTTGATTGGAATCCATATCTAAACTCAAATAATAAATAGGAGAGGTTAGTCTAGGATCGTTCGGAATTAAGGTAAAAGAACCAAAAATGGAAAACATCGCTTTGTAATTTTTTTCAAGATACGTCAACTGATACATTCGAGGCCATTCTTCTAAATTAGATTCTAACTTCAAAAGAAAATCTTTGGAAAGAAAAGAAATCAAAGTTTCCGTTTGTTCGATTCTATTTTTGAAGGAATCGGACCCATTCATTTTTCCAACTCTTTTGTCTCGTTCCAAAGACGATCCATTTCTTTTAAGTTGGACGTGCTCGGACTTTTACCGAGTTCTTGGAGGACTTTTTCTATATATTGAAATCTTTTCTTAAATTTTACATTCGCTTTTGTAAGCGCGGACTCGGAAGAAATTCCAAGATGTCTTCCGAAGTTTACTAAACTGAATAACAAATCTCCGAATTCTTCTTCGATACGAATTTGATTGTCTTTGGAACGGTTCAATTCCGTAAGGAATTCTTCCATTTCTTCCTTAACTTTTTTTTGTACATCCGAAATATCGTTCCAATCAAATCCTACCTTGGCCGCTTTCTTTTGATATTTTTCCGCTTTTAAAAGGGAAGAGAAATTTTCGGGAACGTTCGAGAAGATAGATGAATTCTTTTTTTCTTTATCTTTGATTTTTTCCCAGTTCTCTAAAACTTCTTGAGAAGTAGAAAGAGTAAATTCTTCCGGTTTGAAAACGTGAGGATGTCTGAAAATGAGTTTATCGGAAATTCCTTTTGCTATGTCTCCTAAATTGAATGAGTGCCTTTCTTCTGCAAGTCTTGCGTGGAACACTACTTGAAATAGTAGATCTCCTAATTCTTCTTTAAGAAGGTCATCGTCCTTTTTTAGAATTGCTTCGATCACTTCTTGGGATTCTTCGATCAAGTAAGGGACCATAGTTTGATGATCCTGTTCTTTATCCCAAGGACATCCGTTTTCTCCTCGTAGAATAGAGGTTATTTCTTGGAGTTTAGTGATTTCTTCTACAATTGAATTTGTTTGCATACATCCTCTTTCAAGAACAACGAAATAGTCGAAATTTTGTTCCATTTTTTATCTCTGGAACGGGTACGCACTCTTTTTCGGTCAGTTACACATCAGGATTGGATTGACGGGAGCCGTAAAATTGAAGTATAGTTCAAAAAAATAATACATTCCAGGCACTTTATGATACGTTCCAAAAGTCTTATCGTTTTTTCACTCGTTTTGATCGCGGTCGCAAGTCGTTATCTTCCCCATCCGGCTAATTTTACGCCGATTCTTGCGATTTCTCTTTTTGCCGGAGCTCACTTTGCTTCTAAAAAGTTGTCTTTGTTTCTTCCGGTTTGTGCTCTTTTGATCAGTGATTTATTGATTGGGTTTCACGATCAAATGATTCCTGTTTATGGAATCTCTCTGCTTTTGGTTGTAGCTGGATGGCAGTTGAGAATTTCTTCTTCCGTTTCTAAAATTGCATTTTGGTCTTTGAGTGGATCTGTTTTTTTCTTTTTAGTCACTAACTTTTATGTGTGGCTTGCGGGGTATTATTCTTACGATTTAAACGGGCTCGTTCAGTGTTTTATTATGGCTATTCCGTTTTTTCAGAATTCTCTTTTGGGAGATTTGTTTTATACGACCGTTCTTTTTGGTGGTTTTGCTTTGATCGAAAAAACCGGTTGGATGAAACTTTCAAAAGTTCCTATTCAATAATCTTTTTTAAAACGAAATCACCTTCGACTTAAGATAGTGAGTCGAAGGTGATTGATTCAATCTCGTTTTTTATAAAATCTAATTGTTATTTTCTAGATTCGTTTTTAAGGGTTTGACTTTGTTGTGTGGGAAACCTTATACGATTCTTATTTCCTAAAGAAACTTTTAACATTCGAAATTTGCCAGCGTAAAGTATTTGGTTTTAACTAGATTCGAATTTTTTACTTTTTTAAAGTTATATGTTGCGATTCTTTGAATATTATTATTTTTGAAAGTGTTTAAGTTTGATTTTTTATGAAAAAATGAATCCTATCAAACTTAAAAATTCATTGATTGGTAAATCCGAAAAATTTCACTTAAAGGGTAAAAGTGACCCCAAAATAAAATCCGTAGTAAGTATCGATCACTTCTTTTTGTAAGGCGGGTCTTGTGGTGATCAAGTCCACCGTTTTGGTAACCGTATTCAATGCGGTGGAACCAACCAAATCTGGAAATAATAGACTTATGTTATAGTTGTATCCCGTCACGGAAGACCTCATTTCGGTATATTGGAAACCGAACGTAAATTTGAGCCAGCTCGTTCTTAAAAAGGAAAGTCCGGTGTCGATTTGATAACCTCCTCTTTTGACTAAATTTTCACCTGCTGAACCGGAAGTTTCTGTAATTAAAAAATTTTGGGCTCCGTTGTAAATCGTGGCCCCATTCGTTTTTAGATGATATTTCCCTAATGTTCTAAAATAATCTGCGTTTGCATGAAATTGAAAGTAGTGATTCAATTTTTTGACGATTCTAAATCCGATTTGAGGACCTATACCTCCCGCCTTTTCTTCCATGGTTCCAAAACCGAGTCCTCCGGGTAAGTTACCGTATTCTTTGGAATAAATATCTAAATTACGAATTCCTAATGAAGGTCCGATTTTAGTTCCGGACCCAGTTTCAAAAAAATAAAGGAGATTCAATTGAATATCCGTTCTTCTAAGTTCGGGACCGTATAAACTATAAGTTTGGTTTAAATTATTTGAAGTAGGATTGGTATTGATGGAAGAATAAGAAGGGTAAATTCTTAAATCTAAAAATGTCGTTTCTACGCCGAATTTTTTGGATTCGGTTAAGAATAAAAATCGAATTGGATACGCCGTTTTTGTATTTCCTTGTGGATTAGAATAAAAACTTCCGGTGTTATTGATGATATGTGCGTCTAAATTTCCGTTTCTTGCGATCGTATCTATATTTTGATAAATTCCGTTTGTATAAAAGAACGTATTTGTCTCGTTAACGGAAACGTTTTGTTTTCTTGCTAAGGATTCTGGAATCCAACTCGTTTGATTGAATAAAAACGTGATTTCAAAAACGGCTCCTTTGGGTGTTTTAGAAAGTTCTTGTTCGTGAAGTTTGTTTCTAAGTTCGGAAGCCTCTTTTCGTTTTTTCTGAATTTCTAAAATCATTCTTTTTCTTGTAACCGGATCTTGTGCCTTGCCGGCTTTGATCTCAAGTTCGTCGGCTTCTTTTTCCAAAACGTCCGGATTCGACTCGGGTAAGTTTTTTTGTCCGATTAAGTTCGTTTGGAACAAAACTAAAAAAATAACAAAAAGGAATAGGATTGAACTTTGAATTCTTTTTTTCATAGGCTTTAAGGAATAATGAGATAGATATAAGACGAAAGAATTCTGGTTTTTTTTCCGAAGTTCCAAACAAGAAAAACGTTACAAAATTCTATTTACTATAAATAACGATAGAACGATTTTATTCCGATTCTATTAAATAGAAATCAATAAAAAGAGAGATTATGGATTTAACCAAATTGGCGGTTTGTGTTTTTTGTGGTTCACGTTCCGGAAACAATCCGGTTTATACGGAAGCGGCTCGGAACTTGGGTCGATTGCTCGTTGAAAAAAATTTAGATTTGGTTTTTGGAGGAGCTTCGTGCGGTATCATGGGAACGATTGCAGATGCTGTAATGGACAAGGGAGGAGGTGTGTCTGGAATCATTCCGGATTTTCTTTCTATCAAAGAAGTTAAACACGATCGTGTTAAGGATTTGATGATCGTTTCTTCCATGCACGAAAGAAAATTTAGGATGTATGAAAGGTCTTCTGGTTTTATCGCGTTGCCGGGTGGAATTGGGACTTTGGACGAGCTCGTGGAAATTACCACTTGGAATCAACTCAAACTCATTTCAAAACCTTTAGGTTTACTTAATGTAAATGGTTATTTCGAATATTTACTCAAACAATTAGGTAGAATGGTGGACGATGGTTTTTTAGATTCGGAAACTAAAGAAAGCCTGATCGTTTCGGAAGATCCGGAAGAATTACTCGATTTATTGAGTAGACGTTTTGTTTAGAGTTTATTTCTAATATTCAAATTTTATGTTATAAATTTTCAATTCACCTAAAATCTCAAAAAAGTTAAGTCTAACGTGGGTTCGAAGTAAGAAAATTTGAGCGAATCCCGCCAATAGTCTATAAAAGAAAGATTAAATGGAACGACGGGGCCGGGTTTTCAGCTTCAGTCAAGTTATTGTGTACTATAGCCATACATTCAATTTTTTTAATATCAATAACTTGACTCCACAACGCGACCCTTAGGAAAGCGTTGTGTTGAGTTTCCAACGCGATTCATAGAGAGCGTTGTGCTTTAGTTCATTCATCGATCCCTTTCGCGTTATACCGAATTTAGGTTAAGTTGCTGTATTTTAAACAAAAAGTAGTAGTTCCTACAGATTTTATCTCTTTACATAGAATTTGAACATTAAAAGACAGTCTCTATAAAATATTTTTAATTTAATGAAAATCACTAAACAGAGATTTGATTGGACGAGTTTTCTTTTGGGATTTTATAGGGGTTGTTTGCGGATCTCTATAAAATAGAGTACTGTAAAGTAGTGACAAAGTGTCGGTTAATGTGAATCTCGCACAATCCAATATGAAAGTGATCGACAAATTGGAATCATTTTTCTGAAAAAAGTTGGAATCTGAACTTTACTGATCGATTTCTAAAATGTGGGGACTCATACAAAAATAAATGTTTAAAAATTTATAATATAACTTAATTTGTAGGAACTACCACAAATCACGATTTTACAAACAAATTCTAAAATTGTAGAAGTTTATACTTTTAGAAAATCCTTTTTTATTTTCTTACGCCGAACTTGCTTTATATAAAGATTTTTTAATCTTTTTCCGGTTCTAATATCCGAACAAATTCTATTTTCTTTTCTTCTTTTGCAATGTCTAAAGGTGATTTTCCATTTAGATTTTTTAAGAATGGAGAGGCATTCCATTGGAACAATAACTCAGTCGTAGAAATCCGATCATGAATGACTGCGACGTGAAGCGGTGTATTCCCTTCCTGGTCGATCGGGTTTGGTGAAATTCCAATTTGAAGAATGTTTCTGCAAAGTTCGTCTTCTCCGTGTTTGGCGGCAAAAAATAATTTTTCAGTAAGAACTTTTTTAAGGATTTTTGTAACGTGATGATATTTTTGTCTTTCCGCTTCTTCTAATCCGGTTTTTCCCGATGCGTTTAGCTGTAAAATATCTGCTCCAACTTGAATCAGTTTTTCTAAACATTCTACGCTATCATGAGAGGATGCAAGAAGTAAGGCTGTATTTCCATCCGCATCCTTATCTTCTAATATAGTTTTTGTTTCTTCTTTTTCTAAAAATAAATCTAATATTTCAAAATCATTATGTAGTGCCGTTAGATGAAGAATGGTTCTTCCTTCTGAGTTTTTCTTTAAAAAATCCGCGCCTTGGTCTAAAAGATATTCTACAATTTCCAGATGTCCTAGATCTACTGCTAAAAGGATCGGAGTATATCCTTCTCCGTTTCTTTCTTCTAAATCCGGAGTTGAATATTCGTTTTCCAATACCATTTCTACGATCGAAACGTTTCCGGTGCTCACAGCTTTTGTAAGAGGAGTGTTTCCGGCAAAATCCTTTTTTTCCGTATCTGCGCCTGCTTCTAAAAAAATTTGAATCAAATCTTCGTTACCTTGATCCAAAGCGCTTAAAAGCGGGGTTTCTCCTCTTGCATTGGTTTCATCGGGTTCGGCTCCGGCTTCGAGTAAAAGTCGAATGGCTTCTTGATCCGAATTTTTTACGGCCCAAGATAAAACTCCAGAGCCGTAACTGTCTCTATAATCTTTCAACCAATCGATAAGAGTCGCTTCCCCTTTTAAGGTGTTAAGAAGTTTTTGAATTTCGTTCGTTTTTCCGGTTTTGACTGCGGAAAATAGATCGATTAGTAATTCAGAAAAATCAGTCAGAAAAAATTCTCCAGAATAAAATAAAACAAAAACAAGGTTGGAACCGAGCATAAGATTCCTATCCCTGGAAAAGTCGCGGAAAGACTGGGCTTAAAACCCATTTGAATGGAAACGATAGAGGCGGTGATCATCGGAGCCATTCCTGCTTCTAAAACCGCTATTTTTAGATACTTTGGGTTTATGTTTAGAAAAATATAAATTAAAAATATCATAATAGGGGAAATTAGCAATTTATAAATAAGTCCGATAGATAAAGGTTCTATAAAATTCTCCGATTTTTTGAGTTTAGATCCTAGTTCCATTTGAAATCCTACTGTAAATAATGCGATCGGCACTAAGGTTTCCCCCAAAATTTTAAGTACAAAATGAATCGATTCTGAAACGGTGAAAAATCTGAGAAAAAACGAAAAAAGTAAAGCAAGAAAAGGAGGAAAAGTAAAGAGCTTTTTTAAAACGGAAGTGATCGGATTTCTGTTTGTCTTTGAATCTTTTTGAAAACGTAACGCAAAAATAAAGCCTGGAATGGCAAGGCAGAGAAAGGTTCCCAATTGATCTACGATTAACACCGAGTTGGTGACTTCTTCTCCGTATAACATTCTTAAAATGGGCAATCCTAAAAAAGAAGTATTTCCCAAACCGCAACAAAGTATAGTTGCGATTTTTGTTTCCGAATCCCAATGAAAGAATTTTCCGATGACATAAAAGAATACGACTGAAACTCCGAAGATCAACCAAGGTATAAATGCCAAAAAAACCAGAGAGTTTTCCAGTTCTATTTTACTGCTTAAAATCAGAGATGGTAGAGAAACATAAACTACGAAGTTTCCGAGTACAATTCCTGAATTTTCAGGAAAAATTTTTACTCGTTTGAGCATCCAACCACCTGCAAGACAAATCGGGATGAGCATTAGATGAGACACTCAGTACAGAATTCATATTGTTTGAGATAGGGCAAGAGATTTAAGATTAGCCCGCTGCCGGAATTGAACCGGCGACCTTTTCATTACGAGGGAAATGCTCTACCCCTGAGCTAAGCGGGCGTTGGAATCCATCGAAATAAGAAATTTTGACTTTCAAAAAAACGGAACTTTATGTCCGTTTTACGAAGATAACACGTTAGGCGCGTTTTTAATACGTTACCTAAGTGCGTGTTGTGAATTCAAGTTTCTTCTTTCTTCGATTTCTTAAATTCTTTTACCATCATTGCAGTAATGCTGTCAAGATGTTTCACTTGATCTTTGAGTTCTGGTTTTTCGTGACGTGTAGAAAACGAATAACAGGAATTTTTGACCCCTCTATCTTTCATCCACCAATGTCTTCCGATTTCTCTTCTTTCTCGAGCGGGAAGATTTCCTTCGTACATTTTGTACTCGTCTAGTTGAGCTGGGAAATTTCTCTCTTTAAGATAAAATGCGTATGCGGAATGAAAATTCATAGCTGCATTTTGAATCAGTTCGTTGATGTGAAGACAGCCTAACGTTTTGTCCGCTGGAAAACGATTCATCAATTTTACGTAGGACATTTCTTCTCCCACTAAATAATCGTATGTTTTGATTGCGGTCGGACAAGTTTCATAAGGAACCCTTTTTTCTTCTACCCCGGACTTTACGATTTTCAATGTGGTGAGGTCTACTTCCAAATATAAAGTCATATCATGATAAGGATCATATTGATTTACTTCTATGATACAAAACGGCGGGGATTCTTCCGGAAACCAATAATATCTACTTTCATAGTTTCTTTGAAAATCTGTGTTTCGAAAACGAATCCTTTCTTTAAGTTCCTGCAACTTGCTCATTCAAACCTCTTATTTTAAAGAAACGATTTTCAACAAAACATTTTACGTTTCTTCCAGGATCATTTTTTCACTAGACTCAATTCTCTAAAGGATTTTTCCGTTTATTTTCATTTGCTTTTTTGAGACTTTCAAATATCTTCGGTCCGGTCTTATGATTCATTCTTTCTTTTTAGAAAAATCTTTTTTGGTTACGGGAGCTAGCTCCGGTATTGGCAGGGCTCTCGTTTTAGAACTCAATCGAAATGGAACCGTAGTAGGAGCAATTGCTCGAAGAAAGGAATTGTTGAAAGAATTAAAAAACGAAGCCAAGTTTCCGGATAAAATCATTTCTTTTCCCGGAGACGTTTCCGATTTTTCTCAACTCAAAAAGATTACGGAGGAATTCAGAAAAAAAGTCAGACGTATCGACGGAATGATCCATAGCGCTGGAATTAGCATGCGCGGTCTTGCGAAAGAAACGGATATTAAAGTTTATGAAAATCTAATGAACGTAAATTTCTATCCTTTGGTTCACTTATTCAAACTTTTAGAATCGGAACTGAGACAGAATCAGGGTCATTTTATTGCTGTGTCTTCTTTACAAGGAAGGTTTGCAACTCAATATCGTTCTGGTTATGCGGCGAGCAAACACGCGGTTCAGGCGTTTATGGATAGTATCCGACTGGAAACCTGCGAGAGCGGGATGCACGTTATGACAGTTTCTCCGGGGTATGTAAAAACGGATATTTCTTTGAAAGCTTTATCTGGAGACGGTTCCGCTTACGGAATAATGGATGAAGGAATTAAGAACGGACTTGCAGCTGAAAAAGTGGCAACCATCATTTTGAAAGCGATTGAATCCAAAAAAAGAGACGTATATCCGTCTCAGTTCAGAGAGATGTTGGCTTATTGGATCAGTCGATTTTCTCCTTCTTTATTGGATCGACTTTTGAGAAATGCAAGAGTTACTTAGAGTTATATAAAAAAGTATTCAATCCAGTAATTTATACTTAAATAACGCGAAATGTTTTTTATTTTCCAGGAAGATCCCAGACAAGTCTGAAGCCTGCTCTGCGATCTGTTTTTAAATTTGGAATTCCACCGAAGGATCTAAAGTAAGTAGTCGATTCTTCCTTTGTAGAAGAAAACGAACCACCTCTAATTACTTTATGCATTTTTCCGAATGTGTTTCTTTTGAGAGAATGTCCCGGATAGGGAAGATAATCCGAACTTGTCCATTCTGCTACGTTTCCGCACATTCCGATGGCTCCATAGGGACTCGCAGATTTTTTTGCAAGTTCGTAAACTGAGATAGTGTCGGTTTGTTTGCTTTCCAGAGTGTTGCATAACGTAGAATCGAAATCGTTTCCGAATGGATATTCCAAAGGATTCGGAAAAAAAGAATAGGATTCGTCTCGATTGATTTTCCAAGTCATTCCAGTTCCGCGAGCCGCTTTTTCCCATTCCATTTCTGTAGGAAGTCTTTTACCTGACCAACGCGCGTAAGTTTCCGCTTCTCTGTAAGTGATTCCGCTGACCGGATGATGTTCTTTTCCTGCAGGAAAATTTCCACCTTTCCAATGAGGCGGAGGAGGAGTGTTTGTTTCCTTTAAGAATTTTGAATATTCTTGATTTGTAACTTCGTACTTGTCTATGTAAAAAGAAGAGACGTCTTGAAGATTGCCACGTTCCGGTTTGAAATAAAACGGATTATAGCTATCTTCGGAAGGATCGTTTCCTTGTCCGTGGATAAAAAATCCCATTGATTCGTAAAACGGTTCTCCGTTTTGTTCGTAACCTCCTGAGACAAGTACCATTTCCTTACCGTCTTTGGGATGCCTAAGTTGTTTTGAGGGTCTGGTTCTTCTTCTATCTTCGGTGAAAAAAGCGCCCGGTTCAATATAAGCGATTTCTTGTTTATAATCTTGGATAAAAGTTCCGGCTGTGAGTAAACTTTCAGGAATACCTGGAATCGCAGAAAATGAACCGTAAAGTTCAATTTCGGAAGCCTTCTTTCCGCCTGAATAGTTTTGATAAACCACTGAGATCTGACGGATCGAAAAATAGCCGATTTCTTTTTCGGGACTTTTTTGTAAGACCGAATACTGAGATTTTTTTTCCAGTATGGCTTTGATTTCCTCTTCTTCCTTACCGTAAAATATAGAACCTCTTCGGATTCGAATTTTTACCTTACCTTTACCGCTATAAACCGCTTCCACTTCTCCCTTCCAAAGTGGAATCATTCTTGTATTAAGAGAGGAATCTTGTGTTTGTGCGAACAGAAAAGTGATCGATCCAAATAAAAGAAGAAAATAGAGTTTGAGGGTAAAATCGAAAATCATAACGTTAAATAATCCGTTTTGTAAAGAACGGCTTTTCTATTATTCATTTCGGCATAAATTTCAGGATTAGAAAATAAATTTCCCGAAGATTTCAAACTAGATTCTTAAAGTAGCCTGAGTGTTGCTTTATTTTTTCTTTTTTTTGAAAGAAGTAGCTGTACCCTGCTTTTGATTTTTATCTCCTTTGGAGAATTTAGGACGAGAGCCGTCTTTAGGGTGATTGCCGAAATGAGAATTTGGATTTGATTTGGATCTAGACCCAGATCTACCAAAATTCCTATCTCTGTATCTACCACCTCCGGATTTCTTTTTAGAGGAATTTTTTTCTTCGTATTTAAAATCAGATTCAAATTGAACGGAATCGTCAAAGGTGACGCTGTCTTTTAAGATTGTCATTTTAAACAAGGCAGCAGCGATGTCGAGAGCCGTGTAGTCGTCTCCCATCAGTTTTTCTACTTGGTTTACGTATTTGCCGATATGACCGGCGTCTACAATGGATCTTACTTTAGAAGTGTAAGAATGAATTTTTGTTTCTTCTAGATCGTCTAACGTTGGAATTTTACCGGCTTCGATTTTAATTCCGTTGATACGTTCTATTTTTTTCAAGTTGTAGATTTGTTTTCCTACGATAAAAGAAAACGCGATTCCTTTTTTACCGGCTCTTCCGGTTCTACCGATTCTATGAACGTAGTCTTCTCCGTCTCTTGGAAGGTCGTAGTTAAAAACTGCTTCGATGTTATTGACATCGATTCCTCTTCCAGCCACGTCGGTTGCGACTAAAATTTCGATACTTCCTTTTCTAAAACCGTTCATCACTTTGTCTCTTTGTTTTTGGTTCAGATCTCCGTGGAGCGCTTCCGCAAAGTAACCTCTCGATTTCAAAAGTTCTACAACCGTATCCACTTGCACTTTTGTATTACAAAATACTAATGCTAGTTTTACGTTTCTATATTCGATTAATCTCGTAAGCGCTTCCCCTTTTGCGTTTTCCTGAATTTCGTAGTAGATCTGTTCGATTTTAGGAGCACTCAATTTCTGATGAGTAACATCTATAATTTGAGGATGATTTTGAAATTTTTTCATCAAAGTAAGTATGTCGTCCGTCATCGTAGCGGAGAACATGATCGTTTGACGATCTGAAGGAGTATCTTTTAGGATGTATTCCATATCCTCCCGAAAACCCATGTCTAACATTTCGTCAGCTTCATCTAAAACTACGATTTTAATTTCGTCGAGATGGATAGAACCTCTTCTCATGTGGTCCATCATTCTGCCCGGAGTTGCAATTACGATCTGAGGATTTTTGCGAAGTGCTCTAAGTTGTCTTTCAATCTCTTGACCGCCGTAAATTGGAACGACTTCGAAGTTGCCTTTGTATTTGATCAGCTTTCGAAATTGTTCGCTGACTTGAATCACCAATTCTCGAGTCGGACAAAGAATCAATGCTTGTAAATGTTTACTTTCTAATTCGAGTAGTTCGATTGTAGGAATCGCGAAGGCTGCGGTTTTGCCAGTGCCGGTTTGAGCGTGTCCGATAATGTCTTTTCCTTTTAATATAACCGGAATCGCTTCTGACTGGATTGGTGAAGCTTCTTCAAAACCCATTTCTAAAATTGCGTTTTGGATTTCGGCGGATAAGTTTAGTTCGCTAAACTTGAGTTTTTTCATAGATGTTCCTTTCAAAACAATAAATCGCCCGCTTCCGGGAACCTCTAGTGTTTTGAATTTTCAAGATAACTTATCCGGAAGATCAAAAAGTGGATCGAAGAGAGGAAGATTGGAACCAGGAGAAATTTTGCGTCTTTATGAATGAGACGTTTATTTTTACAACGATTTAAGGGTCGGTTATTTATACAAGGATAAAAGAATAAAACGACTTTCATGTAAAATTTTTGGAAACGTTTGAATGTTTCAATTTAAGAACTAGTTCGGAGAGATCTAAACTTCAGTTCGTCTATATTAAAACGAATTTGATTTATAAATATAAGAAGTAATCTCTGTAAAATCAAGGATAACAATTTTAGGATTTAGGTTTTACACAAAATCGTTGTTTGGCGACTATCATTCGATAGGAATTTATTTTATGAAAGTTTCTTTTTTAAAAACTAATATTATCAGTCAAAACGGAATTTATACTCTCAAAAAATACTTCTATGTATATATTCGAAACACTTAAAGTTATTTATATTTCGGTTTAAAATTGGGCGGTCATCATCAGATAACCAAACTGTGCTTGAGGAAGAAATTGTGTTTTTCTAAATTCTGGAGAAACAGAATCGTCATTGAGTTTACGTCGAACTGCATCGCCGGCAAAAATCCAACTTCCACCTAACGCCCAAAGTACGCCCTTATATTTAAAAGAATATATTAAATCGATTTCTCTAAATAAGTTTTTTCCGAGAGTTACAACCGATCTTTGATCCAAAACTCCTTTTTCCGTTTGAACGTAGGGGTCTTTAAAACGTTCGTTTGTAATGGATTCTGTGCTGGCTCCTTCTTTAAGTGTTCCCGTAACGTCGTACCAACCGTCTTGTCTTTTGTGTTTGTCAACGATCCAATAGGCGATTCTCAATTTACCGAATTCTTTTCCGTCCCAAGTAAGATTGACGGATTTACCGACCATATTCACCCAACTTACTTGATCCGCTTCTCCAAAAAATCCGTGATTGGAATGGAATAAATTTGAGAAGGTCGCTACTTTTCCGTCTTTTCGATTTGGATCTCCGCTGCCAAGATCATACTCGCCGCCCAATCGAAAAGAACCAATTGTATAACCTATGTCGAGTGCAAACGCATAAGCGTCGTAAGCTTGTTTTTCCTTATAAACGTTATTGGTTATTGTTTTGCCGGTAAGAGGGTCTAACGTATAAATGTTTGTGTTAAAAATATCCCAACTAGGTGTAATGTTGATTCCATTTCTTCCGGTTTGTCTTGCATATTCAATTGAAAAGTCGAAAGGGATTTTCGCTTTTTTATCCTGAGTGGTTCGATTGGAAATTCTGATACCGAAAGTATGTAGTTGATCGTATCTGGAATCTCTAGGAATTGTTTCAGGATTGGGAAGGAGCAAGATCGTAGAGTTATTTTGAGGAAACCATTTTTTATACAATCCTATATAATAGGCGTCTATATGAAGTAAGTCGGAAGGTTTTAACGTATTATAAAAACCTGTAAAGGTAGAATCTCCTTGTTGTTGTTTGGAAAGTTCTGCGGAAAAAGTACACGTAGAAAACGAAGTGGAATTGGGAGGACAATTATATTGAATCGGAAAAGAATTTCTTTTTCCTAAGTTCGTGGAATTTCCTGCGACGTCCGAATCTTGTTCTCCTACGATCATTACCCACGCGTGAGAGGAAAATATTTCTTTATCAATCTTAAATCTAAGTCCATTAAAACTTCTTCCGACGTTGTTCCATTCCAAAGCGCCGACGAGTCTTTCGTCTCCATATTTTAGGATTTGTCTACCGGCTTGTAAGGTAATTGGCCCGACTAATTCTTTGGATTCAATCCAGGCTTCTCGAATTCCTACAAATTGTCTCGTATTGTCGTTTGCCGTATCGAGTCCGTTAGGCGAACCTTTTTCCCCTCCCCAAATGCTGGAATCTTGTAAGTTGATTTTTACTTTTGTGTTTTCGGTAAATTCTTTTTCGATCCAGACTTGAGCTTTGGTGCCTACGAAAGAGATATTATCATTTTTGAATTTATCAAAATCGTAATTATATTTTGCTTCGGGACGAATTCGAATCATAGCACCTAATTTAACGGATTCGTACCAGGGAATTTCTTTTTTAGTTTCTTGAATTTCGGTCGGAACTGAAATTTTTTGTGGTATCACTTCTTGAGTTTTAACTTTGGTCGATCGATTTTGAACTGTGTTATGGCGGCGAATTTTATGAGGTTTGAATCGTTTCGTTTTTTTAGCGTTGATTTCGGTAAAAGAAAAAATCACTAAAATAAGTAAGAGTTTAATGATTCCCAGTTGCCAAATTTTCAATTTAATCCTCTTTCGATTTTATTTTTTCAAAATTCACAAGAGATTTATTTTTTACTGATTTCTATAAGATTGAGTACCATGAATTTTTATCACAAAGTCCTATTTTAGTGTAAAGGATTAGGTGCTATTTTATATGGTTCTGAACAAAAACGTTTCTAAATTAACGGATTCAGTGCGGAAAAACTGTGGAACACTATTCTTCTATTACTAATTTCTAAATAATAGATAACATAAATTTTAAGACGAATTCTGGTTTCGGTTTAGAATTTTAATTACTCTATTATTCAGTTCTAAGTAAAATGATGTGAGAGTTCCCACAAAACTTTGAAATTATAGTTTTTAACACTTCATTATAATTTCTGTTTTTCTAATTTTCTTATACTGAACTCATGTTAGTTTACGATTTCGAAGTTGTTAGCATCTATAATTAGAAGATAATATATTATAAAAAATAAACCTATTTTAGAAAATTATTAGCAAAATGAATTACTTTAGGAATAAATTTTTTCTAAAGGACGATTACAAAATTAGGAAAATTTTAGCGCTACTCGGATGTACGAAAATAGCACCAAAAATTAAAGGTCGATTTTACCAAAAATGTAGGAATTCTCAAAAATTGCGTTTAACCCGGAATTGTTGGTTTTTCTGAAGGAGTTCCCACATTTCGAAGTTTTGAAATAGACTCTGGTATTCATTATGTCGTATCAATTGAATTTTAAAATTAGAACTGAATATTAGAAAAGCAGAATTATCTTTTCACTTTAATGAAAAAATAAAAGAAAATTAATCTAAAGATTAAATGTTTTTATAAAATCGCAGTTTGAAGTTTCAAGAATTGATTTTCTAGAAAATTCCTAAAAGTTTTTAAATTCAGATTTATTTTTTGCAGAAATATAAAGAAAAGACCTTTTTCAAATTTTCGTTGAAGAAATCGAAATTTAAAAGAACAAGTTCGGAAGATTAGTTCATTTTTTTCAGAAGGAACTATCAGTTGAACGCTAACACTGTACAAAAATTCCCTTACATTTAAGTTTAAATTGTTTTTATTTTTTCTTTTGGGCTTTTATGGAACTCATCGCCTGAACTAATTTTTGAATTCGTTTTAATCTAGTTTCGGGTAACTTTGCGTCTAAAATTGCTTCGATGTGTTCTCTTTTATGAGACCAAGATAAGGATTCAAAAGACTTTATCGCATTTTTGTCTTTGGAAAGAGATTTTTTTACGTCTTCGGGAAGTTTTACGATTTTTGTTTCGTAATTAATATATTTAGAAAGTTCAGGACGTTTTTGTTTTTCCGCCTTAGAACTTCCTTTTGTGATGGCATCGGTTTTTTTAAAACGAAGTGCAGACCAGGTCTCGTCTAACGAAATCAAGGCGACTCCTTCGTATCCGTTTTTCGAAAGCGATTCCCAGCCGTGGTCTCTATCTAAGTCTGTTTTTGTTCCTGAAGATTTTTTGGGATATGCAATCCATAAAATACTTTCTTCACGAATTGATTTAAGTATTTTTGAAAGATAAGACTGGAGAGAGGAGGCTGAATCCGCAAAAAAAAGGATTCCTTCCGCTTCTGAAATTTTATCCGTAAAAATGACTCCTCCGATGGAAGAAGAGGTATATATATTTCTTCGATCGAATACTATTAGCTTATCTCCTTCTTTAAGTCTCATCTTTTTAATTAAGTTTGGATTCCAATCTATCATAAGGCGTAAGAAAAGTGGGTTTTTAAAAAATGCAAATGAAAAAAGAAAAAATTTTATAAATAAAATCTCAACCAGAACATTCAAAAAATTTGTTATTTCTAATTCTTGGATAATAGAGTTTTTGAAAAATTAATTTGACTTCACTTTTTTAGCTTTTAAGATGTTTTTGTGGAAAACTATATTCAAAATCAATTGAGTCTCAATTATTTAATGTGGGAACGAGAAAATAATGATCGTCATCCATTGTTTGATAAGAATGATACATTTGAAAAAGCCCGATTGTTTGCATATTTATACTCCGATAATCACGAACGTAGAGAGAAAGCTTTCTCTGCAAATTTATCTTTAAAACTTCGGATCGGAAAGCCAAAGCCAAAAAAGTATTTAATGGTTGATCATCATTCGCTACCTCAGCCGGTAGTATCAAAGAGAATAAAGGATTTGGTAGAGTTACTTTTACCAAATAGAATACATTGGGTTCCTGCGGAAATTGATACGGATAAAGAAGTATATCATTATTTTATTATGATCCCTCCGGAAATCAATTGTTTAGATTATAAAAAATCCAAACTACATTTACAATCGGACGGGCAAATTTTTGAAGTACAAGAAATGGTATTGGATCCAGAAAAGTTAAAAACGTATTCCTATGAAGATCGTGGGATTTTTCGGTTTACTGCTGGTATAACATATTACTTGATCGAAGAACAAATCGCTTCTGCAATTCAATTATTAAATCCATCACCATCAGGAGTTCGATTTATACCACTTGCAGATTGGAATTTTAAAACTGCATTTCATTAAAAATTTACTATAAAATTTCAGAACTAACTTCCACACAAATAGCTAAATGATCATTGATTCATGAAAATCACCTTGTAAGAGATACAATATCTTTGAAACTGACCTAATGATTTCACTGTTACTCCCTGCAAAAGCAAAACCGTTATTATCAAAAGAATTAATAGATCGATCTTATCCTCGTTTTAGATGGAGAATTTTAGAAGCAACCTTTATCGGTTATGCTACATTTTATCTCGTAAGGAATAATTTCCCAGTTATTTCCAAAGAAATGGGAGAGGCGCTTCATTATAACCAGGAACAAATCACAAACATTTTAGCGGTGACTGCGATCACATACGGGATCGGAAAATTTTTAATGGGAATCTTATCTGATCGTAGTAATCCAAAATACTTCATGCCATTGGGTTTGATTTTAACTGCGATTTGTAATTTGTTTTTCGGAGCATCAAATCAATACGAAGTTCATTTTTATCTCTGGGCATTAAACGGATTGATGCAAGGAATGGGATGGCCTCCTTGTGGACGTTCTCTTGGTCATTGGTTCGGAGTTTCCGAAAGAGGATCTAAATTCGCAATTTGGAATATAGCGCATAACGTGGGAGGAGGTTTGGTGGGAATTGTCGCAGCCTATAGCGCTTCTTGGTGGGGTTGGAGAAATGCGTTTTATATACCCGCTTCGATTGCGATCGTGACTGCGATTTATCTTTTATTTCGATTGGTAGACACTCCTCAGTCGGTTGGTCTTCCTCCGATCGAAGAATACCAAAAAGATCCGGAAAAGGAACTAAGACTTTCTATCCAAGAACAAGAAAAGGAACTTACTTTTCGGGAAATCATTTTAGGATCTGTATTAAAAAATCATTATGTTTGGACTTTTGCTTTTGCTAATTTTTTCGTTTATGTGGTTCGATACGGTTTGACGGATATAGGTCCTACTTATTTAAAACTTTCTAAAGGAGCTTCTATAGAAAAAGGAGGTGTCAGCACGTTTATCTACGAATTTGCTGGAATTGCCTCCACTCTTCTTGTCGGATGGGGCTCCGATAAACTGGGAGGTAAAAGAGGAATGGTGAGCCTTTTATGTATGCTTCCTATTTTGTTTGCTTTAATCTCATTATTGTTTACTCCCCTGGGATTTT
Organism: Leptospira kirschneri serovar Cynopteri str. 3522 CT; assembly: GCF_000243695.2. Taxonomy (NCBI): domain Bacteria; kingdom Pseudomonadati; phylum Spirochaetota; class Leptospiria; order Leptospirales; family Leptospiraceae; genus Leptospira; species Leptospira kirschneri. Next base: position 235,030 of record NZ_AHMN02000013.1, read on the forward strand.
TATGGTTGGATCTTGTTTTATTCGGAATCATCGGTTTTTTTATTTATCCGCCTGTTATGTTGTTAGGTGTTGCCGGGCTTGATTTTACTTCTAAAAAGGCGGTTGGAGCTGCAGCCGGTTTTATAGGTTTATTCGGTTATTTGGGAAGGACGATTCTTTCAAAATCGGTAGGATGGTTGAGTAAACAAACTGGATTTCATTGGGAACAACCCATGTATTTAATGATCGGTGCGACTTTGATTGCGATTGCGTTACTCGTCATTACCTGGAATTGGAAACCTAAGACATAAACTGAAGTTTTTATTTTACACTTGCTTTTCCTCTGAAGGTTAAAAAAGTTTTCTGTTATGGTACATCCTTGGCATGATATTTCTCCCGGCGATCAGAGTCCTGAAATTGTAAATGGCGTTATAGAAATCAAACGCGGCAGTCGCGCAAAATATGAAGTGGATAAAGAATACGGAATTCTAAAACTCGACAGGGTTTTATATTCTTCCTTTTATTATCCTGCAAACTATGGATTTATTCCTCAATCTTATTGCGGAGATCAAGATCCTCTTGATATTTTAGTTCTTTCTCAGGTAGAATTGGAACCTCTTTGTTTGGTAAAAGCAAAGGTTATAGGTGTGATGAGGATGTTGGATTCCGGAGAAGAAGATGATAAGATCATCGCGGTTGCGGCTAACGATATGTCAGTCAATCATATCAATGATATTTCGGAACTTCCCCCACATTTTACTTTGGAACTGAAGCACTTTTTTGAAGATTATAAAAAATTAGAAAACAAAACGGTGGTTATCGAAGAATTTCAAAATGCAATTTTAGCGCGAAAAATAGTTTTAGATTCTTTAGAATTATATAAAAAAACGTTTTCTAAAAAATAAAAGTATCTCGGTGCAACCTGTAGAGCTTTAAATAAAATCACTAAGTAGATTTTTTAAGAAATTAAATATATTTTAATTTACTAAAATATATTTAACATGATTAAAGCGTAAACTATTAAATAGGTATTTTATTACGTAGTTCTGAGTAAAACGAATGGATAAAAAATCGTTTTTAGACATGGATTTTTTCAACAGCTATAAGATTAGAATCATCTCAAAAATACTTTATTTTTGCTTAAATGCCAATTATTCTAATAGAGTTGTTGAAAAATTCCATAGTAGAGATTCACAAACTGCTTCAATTATCCATTTCAATACAACAAAAACAGATGAAGAATTCATTTTTCAACAATTCTAATATATTTTTGAGATGGTTCTATATAAAAAAGTCCATCTAAGTAATCAATTTGAAATAATTTTAGAATATTATAAAAAATTAAATTTGACCCGAAAAATCTCCCGGTTTTGTTCTCCAGCGTCTATGAACCCAAAAGTATTGTTCTGGAAAAAGTTTTACTTCTTCTTCTAAGGCTTTTGTCCAAACTTCGGTGTAGTGACGAATTGCGGTTTCTCTATCAAGAAACGCTTTCTTATCCACAAAACCTAAGTCTTTGACTCGAACGATCACCTTTCCATTTTCTCCGCAAAGAACCGAATACAAAAGCATCTTGGCCCCTGTAAGATAAGCCATCAAGGCAGGACCCTGATAGGTGGATGCGGGGCGATTGAAAAAATTTACAAAGATTCCGACTTTGCCCGCATTTTGATCCGAACCAAAACCAATCCAATAACCTTGTTTTAACATTTTGGTCACTTGGCTCGATTCTTCTGTGGAAACGAGTTTGATTCCGTTTTTTGTTCTAAGTTTATAAATCAGTTTATCCACGAGAGGATTTCTAACTTTTTTATAAATTCCTCCGCCTTTCATACGGACTCCCATAAACTGAACTAAAATTTCCCAAGTTCCAAAATGACCGGAAATCAAAACGACTCCTACACCTTCTTTGTTTGTTTTCTTTTCGATCTCCAAAGATTTCGGATCGTAAACTAAATAACGATCCATCCATTTTTGATTCAAACGAGGAGCGAATAAAGTGCCTGCGACTAAATTCCCGATATGAAGAACACTTTTCCAAACGAGTTCTTTCTTTTGAGATTCTGTATATTCCGGAAAAGCATAGGAAATGTTTTCGTATGCAATCCTTCTGTGTTTTCTTGCAAACGGATAAAGAAGAATGACAAGAAATCTTCCGTATAAAAGACACAAACGGTACGGTAAAATTCGAAACGGAAGATAAAATAAATAAACAAAGATAAAAGCAGGTATATAACGAATCAAGAGGACCCCGAAATTTTCTTTTCTTACAAATGGATTGGGTTCTATCCGGATTGACAAGCAAAAGAACAAGCAAATTTTTTTGAACTCATTGTGTGAGTTCCTACACTTTTAGCGAATCAGAATACATGTAACTAACTTTGCAAGTTTATTGCTAAGAGTTATATGAAAGAATTCCCAATATTTTGCATTCAAACAGTGCTTTGCAATAAAATCCATGGTATTGAATTTTATAGTTCCGAGTAAGATAGAATTTTTGAATGTGGGAACTACTATAGTTTTTCAAAGAAATTAAAATTTGAATTACAAACCAAATAGTAGGAACTCTACATTTCTTTTGTAAAATCAAACTTACTATTAAATTAAATACCGCAAATTTTAATCATAAAACACTGTTTCAATACGGAATGTTGAGGATTCTGTTATATAGTTCTGAGTAATAGATTCTTTGAAATGTGGGAACTACTGCATTATTTTTGAGTTTACTGTCTAATCTGTCAAATTGTGAGAACTCTTACATTCTCAAAAAACTCTTTGTCTACACGAAGTTTTACAAAGGAAAAAAATCTGCCTTTTAAAAATGTAACTCCGAGGGTTGACCGCAAAAGGTAGTTTCTAAATTCTGGAATTTGAATTTTTATTTTTTTACAAACTTATCTTTGGTCTAAAGAAAAATCTTGTACTCGAAAGAACCCATGGACAATCTGAAAACTTCTGTACATGAAATCTATCTTTCTCTTTCGGGAGAAGGAATTTCAACCGGCGTTCCAACTATATTCGTTCGAATGGCGGGATGTTCCCTCCGTTGTGGAATGGTTGTCGGAAGAAAGTTATGGTGTGATACTCCATACGCGTTGTCTTCAAACGCTGGAGAAGAGATGAGCGTAAATCAAGTTTTGGAAAAAATCCAAGAGTTAAGTGCTGTAAATATTCAGATTCTATTGACAGGAGGAGAACCTCTTGAAGGAAGAAATCGAGAATTTAGTATCACTTTAGGAAACGAAATTTTTAGAACTAGAAATTCATCCGGTTTTTATCCAAGGCCCAGAGTGGAAACTAACGGAGCCGAGTCGATCGAAGGAATGAATCAATTCGTTTTTACGATGGATTATAAACTTCCCGGTTCCGGAATGGAAAATCGAATGTGTTTGAAAAACTTAGAAATTTATAAAGAAAGAAAAAATCCTTTAGACGAAATTAAATTTGTGATCCGAGATAGAAAAGATTTCGAAAGATGTTTGGAAATAATCGAAAAACACGCGTTAGACGGAAATCTTTTAGCGTCTCCAGTTCAAGGAGAATTATCTCCCGAAATTCTCTCCGAATGGATAAAATCATCTCTTGGTTCGGGGCTTAGACTTTCATTACAAACTCATAAATATATTTGGGGCGATCAAAGGGGAGTTTAGTTGGAAGACGTTTTACAACTCAGCCTAGACTTTGAATCCAAATCAAATTCGGGTTATCGAGGAGATTTTTGTTACCTAACGAATTCTCCCGAATCCGGAATTGGAAAGATTGTCTCTTCTGTTGAAGGTAAATTTACGATCGAATTCTCCGTTTCTCAAACAAAAAAGACTGTTTCCGAAAATTCTACTTATCTGAGAATTCTTCCCGGTTATCCGTCTTCGCTTCAAAAGGTGGAGGAACATTCTCGTTTGATGAGTTTGGCGCTTACCGCCTACGAATTAAAACTCACACACGCATTTGATAAACTTTCGGCTCTTTCAAATTCGAGGACGAGACTTCTTCCACATCAAATTGAATCCACGTATATCGTAGTTAATAGTTTGCGTCCTCGTTTTATTCTCGCGGACGAGGTTGGTTTGGGAAAGACGATCGAAGCCGCTCTGGTTATGAAGGAACTTATCTTTCGAAGGGGATATAAAAGAGTTCTAATTGTTGCCCCTTCTCCTTTGTTGGTTCAGTGGCAACAGGAGTTGAAAAATAAATTTAACGAAGATTTTAAAATTGTTAAACGAAGAAATTTTCATACAGACGGAGAAAAAAACTGGAGAAATTTTCAACACGTAATCACTTCCATCGACTTTATTAAAAATCCAAAATATGCCGAAGAAATTCTAAAAACAAAATGGGACATCGTAATTTTCGACGAAGCCCATAGATTGAGAAGAGATTATCATAAAATCACTCGCGCTTATCTGTTTGCTGAAAAAATTTCTAAAAAATGCGAATGTCTCTTGCTTTTAACTGCGACGCCGTTTCGTGGAAAATTAGAAGAACTTTATTATCTAATGCATCTCATTGATCCGAATATTTTGGGTCCTTATCATACATTCGTAAATGATTATATTCTAGGAAACAAAGCAGATCTCAAGGATAAAATTTCCAGGGTTTTGTTACGGAGAAGAAAAGTCGAAGTAGGTGGATTTACTAAACGATTTGCCAAAACGGTCCGGATAGAATTGTCGCCTGTAGAAAGAGAATTCTACGAAGAAACTACCAATTACGTCAGAAGAGAATACAATCTGGCGATGAGAACTCAAAACCGTGCGATCGGGTTTGTGATGATCGTATTCCAAAAACTTTTGGATTCTTCTGTGTTTGCGCTGTTGTCCGCGCTTACAAAAAGAAAATTTCTTTTGGAAAATAGATTTCATCATATTCAAAAAACGGAATCTAGTTTAGAGGAATGGGATTTAGATGAGACCGAAGACGTAGAAGAATTTGTTTCCGGTTTGGATGAATCGGTTCAGTTAGATCTTCAAAGTTTAAAAAGAGAACTTCTTTCCCTCAATCGGTTGATACTTTTAGGGAAAAAAATCAAAGAAGATAAAAAATCCATTAAATTGAAAGAAACGATTCTCAAACTTCAAAAAGAAGGACATTCAAAATTTATCATATTTACTCAGTTTAGAACCACCCAGGATTTTTTAGCTTCGGTTCTTTCCGATTTTCAAGTCACTTTGTTTCATGGCTCTTTGAGCGCAGACGCAAAGGAAAAAGCGATCGTAGAATTTAAAACAAAAACGGAAATTCTAATTTGTACTGAAGCCGGAGGAGAAGGAAGAAATCTTCAATTTGCAAACGTTCTTTTTAATTACGATCTTCCTTGGAGTCCTCTCAAGATAGAACAAAGAATAGGAAGAATTCATCGATTCGGTCAGAAAGACAACGTATTTATATTTAACTTTGCGAGTAAAGACACGGTAGCAGAAAGAATTTTAGAAGTACTTACAAACAAAATTCGTTTGTTCGAAGAATCGATCGGATCTTCTGACGAACTTCTAGGTGCGATCGAAGACGAGTTGGATTTTAATTCTTCCTTTATGAAATTTGTTACCGGTAATAAGTCCAAAACGGAAATGGAAGAGGAGGTCGATAACAGGATCAAAATCGCCAAAAAAGGTTTTGAAAAGTTAGGCGCTCTTGTAACTCCTAAGTTGATCGATTTTAATCTTCAAGATTATTATAGCCATACACTCGAAGAGCGTTCGTTTAACAATACTCATTTGGAAGAATTTGTTTCTCGTTTTACAAAAATTTTTCCAAATGAAGCGGGTTTTCAATTGATTCGGAAAAAACCGCAAATTTACGAGATTGATTCTCCACAATATAAAGGAAAATACGGAACGTTCGATTCCGAACTGGCGCTTCAAAACGATAGTTTGGAATTTTTGGCTTTCGGTCATCCTCTTATAGATAAAACGGTTTCTTATCTGATTCAAAATCAAAAAGGATGGGGCACTTCTTTTCATTCTATTTCTAATAAAGAATATTATGTTTTTCTAGTAGAATTTCAATTTACACTCAATCGAACCGAGTTGTTCTACTTTGAAACAAATCCTAATACCGGCTCCGTAAAACAGATTGAAACACTTCCGGAAGAACTTAGGGAATATAATTCTTCGGCAAAACCTTTGGAGATTTCTTCGTATCCCGAGTTTCCTTCTCGATTGGAAGAAAATTTAATTCGAACTTTTATTTCTTTGGATGAAATCGTGGAATCTAGAAAAAAAGAACTTGGAGATCAGACCTTGGATCTTTTTCAAAAAGAAGAATTTAAAATTAGAACTAGCAATCAAAACACTCTAAGACAACTCGAAGAAAAATTGATGCGTCAAGAAGCCGCGTTTAAATGGGAAGGGAAGCCGGAAAAAAAATCGGCGATGAATCGAACCCGAAATGAAATCCAAAAAGTGAAAGAAGATTTTGATCGAGAACTTCGTAAGGTAAGAAACGGCAAAACGATTCAACATCGATTTCAACTTTTTCAAGTATATCTTCCTTCCTGAACCGGAAAAGTTTTCCTGCTCGACATCCGATTTTGATTGAGGTTTCTGGACCTTAATCATTGGATTGGAGTTTTATACGTGAAACTTTCTTTAGATTGGATGAACGATTTTACACCTTTGAAGGAGGTTGGACTCGATGCGATCTTAAAGAAGATTGCGATTTCTGTTTGTGAGATAGACGACGCGGCGCAGTTTCGTCCCGAATTGGATTTTGTAAAAATTGTTCAAATTGAATCTCTAGAAAAACATCCTTCCGCGGATAAACTCCAAATTGCTCAGGTTTTTGACGGAGGTTCTAAATCTCAAATTGTGACCGGAGCGACTAACGTAAAAGTAGGCGATCTGGTTCCTCTTGCGATTCCGGGAGTAAAACTAGGGGACAAAGAAATTTTAGAATCTGAACTTAGGGGAATCAAAAGTTCAGGGATGTTGTGTTCCGAAAAAGAACTTTTTTTGTCGGAAGAAAGTAATGGTGTTTGGATTTTAAATGGACTCGACGGAGCTAAAGTCGGTGAAACAATCCGTTCATTTTTATATTATGACGATATTATATTCGAAGTTGATAATAAATCTATCACACATAGGCCAGATCTTTGGAGCCACTTCGGCTTTGCAAGAGAGCTCGCTTCTCAACTTCGTTTACCGATTGTTTTTAATCCTTTTGAATCTCTTTGGAATTTCGATTTATCAGTCAAACTTCCCAAAGTATTAGAAAATCAGAATGCACATTCTTACTATGTGTCTTCTATTTCTGGGGTTTCCGTTTTTCCTTCGAAAAGAAAATTTCAATCCAGATTGCAAAAATGCGGAGTTAGGGTGATTAACAATGTAGTGGACGTTTCCAATTATGTGATGTTGGAAATGGGCCAACCTACTCATTTTTTTGATAAGAAGTTTTTAGAAAACCAAGGTGGAATTTCTCTCGAAGTTTCCTTTGCAAAAAAAGGAGAAAGTTTTGTGCTTTTAGACGAAACCTCTCCAGCTTTAGAAAAGGAAGTTTTATTGATTCGTAATCAAGGGAAGCCTGTGGCAATTGCAGGTGTGATGGGCGGTAAAGAATCTGCTGTACAAAATACTACGACGGAAATCGTGATGGAATCCGCAGTTTTTACGAGAGAAAGGATTCGTAAGTCTATACGTTCCACAGGTATCCGATCCGATTCTTCTGTTCGTTACGAAAAAGGACTGGAGGCAACTACAACTCTTCCTGTAATTCGTCGTGCGCTCAATCTTTTGAAAGAAAACGGTTGTTCCGAATTGAAAGCGGGCGAGCCGGTAGGATTTTTACATATTCCTCACAAGGAAGTTCGTATTCATACGGACATTCATTTCATTAATGCAAAGTTAGGCGTCACTCTGTCTCAAGGAGATATTACGGATATATTAGAAAGATTGCATTTTATAGTTTCTTGGAAAGGGGAACATCTGGAGGTTTTGGTTCCTAAGTTTCGTCATAATTACGACGTGACTACTCCGGAGGATCTTGTAGAGGAAATCGGAAGAACTAAAGGTTACGATACGATTCAAGTGGTTCCTTTATTGGCAGAAGTCAAAACTCCGATTCGAAATTTAAGTAGAGAGTTGGAAAGAAAGTGTAAAACTTTTTTCGCCATAGCTTTAAAATATCATGAAGTTTTTAATTATTCTTTCCAATCTTATAAAGAAAACGAATTTTCCGGAGATCCTAAACTTTCGGTAAAAATTAAAAACGAAATGCCGGAAGAACAATCCGTTTTGAGAAATTCGCTTTTACCTTCTTTGTTGAAAAATGTCCGTACCAATCAGGATCGATTTCCGGAAATTAAAATTTTTGAATTTGGTCGCGTATATTTTAATCTTCCAGAACCGGAAAACGAAAAGAAAATTTTTGCTTTTGCAGTTTCTTTGGATAGAAAAAGTTCTGAGCCTGATTTGAAACTTTTAGAAGAAGATTTTTTGAAAGTAAAAAAGGAAATAGAGTCTTTTTTAGAATTCATTCAGATTTTTGAATATACTTGGAAAGTACAACAAGAAAACATCTTTCATCCGGGTGCAAATTTGTGTTTGGTGACGAGATCCGGAAAAGATGATTCCGAGATCGTTGTAGGTAATTTAGGATACGTTCACCCTGCGGTTTTAGATTCTTTCGAACTTAAAAAAAGGGTAATTTACGGTTCTTTTGAATTTGAACGGATTGTGGAGCTTTGGAATCAAAATCGGAAGGTTTCTCGTTTTGTGACGCCTTCCCAATTTCCGGAGGCAGAAATCGATCTTTCGATTTTGATTGGAGAAAAAGAAAACACAAACGTATTTACGGATCTTGTAAGATTGGAAAAAATTCCCGAATTACAAGAGGGTTGGGTATACTCTCAATTTATGGGTGGAAACGTTCCCGAAGGAAAAAAGTCAGTGAGTTATCGTTTCCGATTGGTGAACTACGAAAGAACTTTTACCCAGGAAAGAATCAAGGAAATCTCTGATCAGTTAGTCTCTCTTGCGGGAAAAAACGGATTCGTTTTGAGATAGGGAATCTGGTTTCAAAACGTCGAAAGAGATAAAAGGTAATTCTTTAGAAATTTCTAATAAACTACTGTAAGTTTTTACAGGAATCGTCACATTTTTACGTTTATAAACTTTCTAGTAGCTTTTTTAGCATTAGAGTTATTGAAAAATGAATTCTCCATATATTTCTTTTTTATGAAAACGGTCAATTGAAAACTTTTGTTAATCTGGGATATTAAAATTTAGATTTTGGATAAATCCAAAATTCATTCTAAATATATAATTTATAAAAATTGAATTTACTCTATAAAATTTCATTTTTTAAAAGCTTACGTCGGATTTTGAGACAGGCTAATCAAAGCCACATCATTTTTTGTAGACTTGGTAGAACCCTTTGATAGAGTCGTTTGGGGAAAAATTCAAATGAATATTCATCAAACTGCATTTATTCATCCTGGAGCGACTGCAATCGGTCTTGTGGAAATGGGTCCCTATTCTTCTCTTTGGCCGGGAACGGTGGTTCGTGCCGATATGAATCGAATCGTTTTAGGTAAAGGAGTAAACATTCAAGACAATTCTACTCTTCATACAGATTCCAGTCGTGGAATTATGATAGGAGATTATACATTAGTAGGTCATAATACTATGTTGCACGGATGTAAAATTGGAAGGGGTTGTCTAATCGGAATCGGAAGTATCGTTTTAGACGAGGCTGAAATTGGAGATGGTGCTATGGTGATCGCAGGTTGTATGATTCGAGGTGGAAAAAAATTCCTCCTGGAGCGATGGTTATACAAAAAAACGGAGAATTGAAAATTTTAGAAGGAAAATCAAAACCTATTTTAAGTGTGGCGGGTTGTTTGGAATATATTGCTCTTTCCGATCGATTTCAAAAAGGAATTTTTGAACCGTTTACTCAGGAAGAAGAAATTGAATTTCAAAATCAAGCAAAAACGATCTTAAAAGAAATGGGAATTCCTTTCAAAGAATAAATAAGTTGTTTGAAGCTGACACCAAACTAATTACAGTGATTTGATAAACGCTTAATAAAAAATGAAAGTAATCGATCTTATGTTTTAATTTCAAAATTACTTTATATTCCGCTTTTTGAAATTACTTCTAAAATTTGAATCAGTCTTTTTTCCTAAAACCTAATTCTAAAATGTTTTGGTTAAATAGGGTTTTATTTTTTGAATTGAGGACGTTCACCTTTTTCTCTATAACCCTAATATTAAAATCGACGTAATCGTTTCGATAAGCGTCTCCTTCTTGTATTGAAAAATCAATGATCGAAAAGATTCTACCTCGTTTGGTCGGTTTGTTGATTTGAAATGGAAGTTCTTTATGACCTTCTCCGTTCAACGAAATTTTAAATAAGGATATAAAATCGGAAGGAAACTCTGTGTTTGCACCCAGTACGATCTGGTATTTACCAGGTATCTTCGTAGGGAATCGAACCAATGCAGAAAGATTTTGGTTCAATTTGAAGTTTAAATAAAATGGATAACTAGAAATTTCTTCTTCTCTGAAATAATCAGGAAGTTTAATATCATGACTCCATATTTTATGGGTCGAAAGAAAAAATAATATCCATAAGAATAATTGGATTTGTTTTGAAAGCATTACTAAATTAAGAATTTATTTTATTATAGAAGTACGTTCAATTTTTTTTCTAAAAAATTTCCGAGTTTTTACCTAAATTTAAATCGAGTTGTTCTAGGAATTCAATTTCGAAATGATTTCTGGAAATAAAAAATCCGACCATGAAAGATCGGCTTTTTTATTTTTTAAAAGATCAATTTTATCGATCAAAATGCAAAAGAAAGTAAAACCTTAAATCTTGTAAAAATATCCGCTGCAGAAAACCCGAACAGTAAAAGAAGAAAGAAAAATCCGGATCCGAATATGACTCTGTTCATCAAAGTATCATATTTAAGATGCATAAAGTATCCGAGAACTAAGGAAGCCTTTGCAGTTGCTACCGCCATTGCTATGATTACGTTCATCGCACCGAAGTCGATACCGGCAACCCAAACGGTGACAAACGTAAAGAAAATCAAAGTAGCGAAAATCAGAGAATAAGTTTTAACAGAAATGATATGGTGGGAACCGTGGCTTTCTTCTTCGTGGGCCTTTTCTGCGGGGCTACCTTTTAATTTTTCTTGGCCTTTTAAAACTACCTCTTGAAGAAACTTTCCTAATTTGTTGTCTTTGTTTCTTTCGATAAAATCTTGGAGTTTATTTTCTTCTAAAACTTGGGAAGAAAAGTTAACGGCAAACCCCACGAGAGTCGCTTTGATAATCGCTCCGGCTCCGATTACAAATCCGGTGAAGGGAATCAAAAATCCAATGCTGACGATTACGTAAAGTGCGTAGTTTAAAAACAGTTCCATTTTTTATCCTAAAGTTGGTTGCGGATGGTTTATAGGACATACTGCCAGGGTCTGAAAAAGCCTCAAGTACATTTCAATGAAGAATTCGCTTCCTCCATTCGGAATAAAACTTTTGGATTCTGTCTTGTATTCTTTCCTCGGAATTTTTTAAAAATCTCAAAAGAACCCAAGAAGTCCCATACGGCTTTCCGGACGCAAAACGGTCCGGGGTTAAAGGAAAAATTTCGATTTCTTGAGATTGACCCCAATCGTAAATCCATTCCGAATAATTCGGAATCGTTTGTTTCAAAGGCAAAGTGAGAATGGAAAGATTTTCTCCCGACGTGTTTCTTTTTTGTTGGAAGAATACTGATTTAGAAAGTTCGAACAGGATTCTTCCCATAGACCATCTGTAATTGGTTTCGCTGATTCTTTGTATTTTTTTTATGTTTTGAGAATAGAATTCGAAGCCGTCGATTGAAACTGGACCTTGATATTCTGTAGAAAAACTTTCGGATAATTTTTTTACGATCGGTTCTAATAGAAAAAAGAAAAATTCAGATTCTTTTTTGGAAGTAGTATAAGCGCCGTTATACGTTCCTTTTGGGTCGCAGATTTGGATTGTACTTCCTAAAAATGTGGGAACTACTGCATTAAAATCATAGAGGCACGAAAAATCATAAGTTCTCTGAACCCAAGGTTGTGCGACACAGGGAAACCAAGAAGGTTCTTTTTGAAATTCGGAATTTTCCCATTGTTCTGAGACGATAGAAATGAATTTAAGAATTTTATGTCTTCCCGAAAAACTAAATTCCGGTTTGAGAACGATCTTATCTGTCTGTAGTTCCGACCATTCGGAAATCAAATCGGAAAGATCATAAGGTTTTTCTAAAATTTTTGAGGGAATATCTTGAAAACCTTGTTCCGATTTCCAACGGGTCAAAAGGATCTTAGAGTTTAATCTTTTGGAAAGACTTGCTTTTTCCGAGGAAAAAAGAATTTCACCTGAGTCGTTTAGATCAGAAACAGAACCCCATTCTTCCCAGGTTCGAATCGGATTGATGGTAGAAGAAGATTGAAGAATTTTCTTTGAATTTCTTTTGAGAAGTTGGAAATCACAAAATTGAATTCCTCTGTCTTTCCAAAACTGAATCCAACTCGGATCTGGAAGTTCGCGTAAAAACAGAATCGTAGAAGGATTACAAATCGATTGAAAAAGAAAAAATAAAGTCTCTAAAGACCGATTTTTTAAATCCAATCTTTCAGGTGCTATATGGGAGGACTTTAATTCTTCTTCAAAAAATCCGTTGAATCTGCAATAACGAGTCATAATCCGTTGAAATTTTTTAGTTTGTAAAATCAAGAATGAGGGATCAGAATTTCGATAATCTGAATAAGGGCAAATCTATGAACATCCGTATTTTTTCATTTCTGATCATTCTTACCATTTTTGGTTTAGAAGCGGCACCTAACAAGATTTTAACGCTGGAAGAGAAAGAAGAATTAAGACAGATCGAAACGGTACGCAAGGGTGGTTTTACGGATATAGAAGTAGATAATTTACACGCTTCGATTGCCGGAAATATTCTTAAAATCAATAATCTACTTGGAAATGAAACGTATAAAAAAGCGCTTCGATACATTGAAGACGAACCACGTGAAGCCGCTAAGTTTTTGTTTCAAGATAAAGAAAATAAACAATATCTTCAATTGGATTTAGGTATTGGTCAATCTTTTGCTGATTATCCGAAAACGTATCTATATCAATCTAAGATTTACATTTATCCTGGAACCGACGGCAAATCTTTGGAAAAAATCATTCTTCAATTTAAAAGAACGAACGCAAAAGGAGAGGTTTTTATTCGAGAGATGAGGAGACTTATTAATCATTCTCCCAAAGGACCTACTTTTTTAGGAGATGGAAAAAGAACTCCGAACAACAACAGCGAAATTCTTTTAGAATTCTTTTCGAGTCACGATACCGATTTTCTTTGGCCCGATGATCCGATTCAGCCTGTTCCTGCCAGTGTGACCACAAAGTTAAATGATGCTGCAAACCCTCTGCCTTATAACAAACAAAAACAGATCATTCTCCAATACAAAAGATATTTGAGAAAAGTAGATAAGATGGTAAGTCTTAAACTCCACACTATGGAATTGGATCAAAAAATGATGATTTCTAAAATGTTGGAATTTCAGTGATTTAAAAAAGGTCTCTATAAAAAGAAGGATCGCCTAATCAATTTTTACATAAAATCGATGTTTGGCGATCATGGCTAAATTTTAATAAATGCGAAAGCGATTATTAACGTGAGTTCGACGTAATAAAATTAGAGCGAATCCGGCTTGCCACAGGCAGCCGGACCGGGCTCTTAGCTCTGGTAAATAAATTGTATATAGGAAACGTTATACGGCATTCATCTTTAGTTTCAATTTATTTACCTCGCATCGATCCCTTTCGCGTTATTTAACGTGAGTTTGGCAGAAAGAATTTTCTAAAAGTATGAGTTCCTACAATTGAAGAATTTATTTATAAAGTCTTGATTTGTGGTAGTTCCCACATTTTAGAAAAAAATCTGCAGGCTCAGATTCTAATTTTTTTTTCAGAAAAATGAATCATGGATTTCTTCACGAACTCACGTTAAAATATAAATTTGTGTGAGTTCCCGCAGATTAAATCGCATTACAGATTTTTAAACATTCATTTTTTGTGACTCGAGTCGGGGAGTTCCTCATTTTATTTTTTGATTAAAAAATCGCTGATGACCTTTTCTTGAGTTAGGTATTTTTTATTGAGATAAGAGATTGCTAAATTGATAAATCTTGGAACTTCTTTACCTGCCTCTAACAAATCCAATTTTGTCTGAGTCAATTCGTCAATTGTAGATAAAGCCAATTTTCTTTGGCTTTGATGAGATTCGAATTCGTCTTCGATTTCAAAAGCCATTTTTTCTTTTTCCCTTTATGGAGATTACTTTTAAAGAAATCAGCTTAAAATATTCAAAAAGAATCATATACGATTGAGAATAGATCCATTTTTAAAAAATGCAAGTCATTCTTATTAAATTTCCTTATATTCTATAGCCGTTTGAATTCCTCTTTTTTCATCTACAAGAAAGTTGATTAAAAGAGAAACGATAAAGAAAATAGAGACTACTAAAAAGGAATTTCTTAAATCAAAAAGAACCTGTAATCCACCTACGGCGACTAGACCAAATGCGGCGGCTATTTTTCCGGATAAACCCCAAAGACCGAAAAATTCTCCTGATTTAGATTCCGGAGCGAAAAGACCTACAATTGCTCGGCTTGCGGATTGTGTGGCTCCAAGACCTGCTCCTGCAAATACAGTAGTTCCTACAAATACCCATTGTTTTGTAGTAGGAATTCCGATACCGGTTAAAAATTTTGTTAGATCTTCTACCCAATAGATCAATAGAAGGCAAGCAATCCATAATAAAAGCGTAATATTGAAAGTTTTTTTTGCGCCTATTCTATCTTGAATAAAACCGAATATGATCGCCCCAATCGCCGCAAAAAGTTGGATCAATAAGAACATAGCAATCTCGTGTTCTTTTTGAGTTTTAATTTCCTGAGCTCCGTAAATAAAAGCGAAACTGATCACGATTCCGAGTGCAGCCATTGCGAAAAACAAAGACACAAGATACAAAGCCATGTCTCGAAATTTATGGATTTCTTTCAGAGTGGAGGTAACTCTTTCCACTCCGATTTTAAGATAGGAAAGTCCTGCTGGTTTTTCTTTTCCGGCGGTATATTCTCTCAAAAGAAGAAAGGTTGGAATTCCGGAAAATAAAAAGAAGAATGCGGTATAAGGACCGACCAAACGGAGACTATTAAAATTCTCCATCGTTTTCGGACCTAGGGTGTTGACTAACGCAACCGCCGCGATTCCTCCGAAATATCCAATTCCCCAAGCATAACCGGAAATTTTACCTAGATCTTCTCTTGGTCCTAGATAAGGAAGAAAACTGGAAGCGAAGTTTTCGCCGGATGCAAAAAAGAAATTAGAAAAGATGATTAGAATAAACGCTAAGAGATATTGTCCAGGAGCGATTACGAACCAGAGTGCGCTTGTTGAAATGATACAAAAAATGTAACTATAAAATAGAAACTGTTTTTTCCGCGCGGAATAATCTGTGATCGCTCCGAATATCGGACCTGTTACAACTACTAAAAGATAGGAAATTGCAAGGGCGATTGACCAAAGTAGATTTCCGTATTCGAACGGATTTTCTTGATCGGAAGACGCCGGAACTACCAATTGGCTGAAAATGATTCCGTAAGTTACACTAATGATGACTGTCGTATAGGATGAGTTCGCGAAATCGAACATGCACCAGCCGAGGATTTCTCGAAATGGGGCTCTTTTAATATCTTGCATGGTTTGCCTTTCTGTTTTTGATCAGAAATTTCGAAGGCTATTTTTTTGAAAACAGGGTGTCAAATGAAAACCGTAAAAAATTTCTCTTGCATAGGATTTTCGAAGTCTTTAATCTGAATGAAAGACCTCGTCCAATAAAATAAAAGAATATGGATTCTTCCTTTTTCAATCAAGTTGATCTCTACCAACTCATGCGCCCTCGAAAGGTTTGTGTATGCAATCAAATTTCCGAAGAAGAAATTTTGACTTCTATCCGAAACGGAAATGATGCACTTCAAAAACTCATGGACGATACCGGAGCCTCAACCGGTTGTGGAACCTGCTCTAATACGATTCTTAAAATTTTAGCCAAAGAACTTAAAGTTTCGAAAGAATGAATTCTTTGCCAAACGTATCCATCAATATGGCTATGACTTTGGACGGGAAGGTTTCTCGCCCAGATGGAAAATGGTATGGACTTTCTTCCAAAAATGATAAGAAAAAAATGGATGAAATTCGTTCCAAGGCGGAAGTTTTAATTTTAGGAAAAAATTCAATTTTAAATGACGATCCTATCGTTCATCTTCGTTATGTAGATGACGTTCAAGATCCTCGTCCGGTGATTTTGGTTCGATCCGGAACGATTCCGAAAGACAAAAAAGTATTCCGTTTTTCTAAAGAACCACCTTTGATTTTTTGTTTAAACGAAAACTATCATTTAATCCAAGAAAATCTTTCTTCTTGTGCGCAGATCGTTCCCATTTCCGGAAATGATTTGAGTCCATTAGAAGTTCTTAAAGTTCTTTCCGAAATGGGTTATAAGGAAATTCTTTTAGAGGGTGGTCCTTCTTTGAACGATTCTTTTTTTCGGTTGAATTTAGTTTCTAGAATTTATCTTACGATCGTCCCTTTTATAATCGGAAAAAAGGATCTTCCTTCCATTACGGGCGGACGGGATGAATATTTGGGTTTTGATCTAAAAAAATGGAATTTGATTTCTTCAAAGACATTAGAAAATGAAATTTTTCTAATATACGAAAATTAAATTTGATTCGGTCTTGAAATTTTTTAAATCCTACAACATTTCAAGTTTTGTCTTTTGGGCTAAATATTTTTTAAGGATAGAATAAATAAGATTGAAAAATTCCATAGCTCAATTAACAAAACTGCTTCCATGAAATAGAAACAGATGGAGAATTCATTTTTCAACAATCTACTAATCTCTATAAAATTGAGCACCGTTAATTTTATCACAAAACGCTGATTCTATGTAAAATATTAGGTACTTTATTATATAGTTATGAATAATACAAAATGAAAATAAGTATAGTGAAACAAATTCGGTGTGAGTTTTTATGAAACAAAAAGAATTGTTTTATACTTTTTGTTTAAGGTTTCTTCTGATTTTTTTTGTAGCGGTTTTGATTTACGAGCAATTCTTTCCGCAAAAAAAAATTTTAATACAACAAGATCAACTGGTTTATTTGCCCGATCAAAAGAAATCGGTTCCCTTAGAATTGGAATGGGTGTTACTTTCTGAGATTCCTGAAGAATGGGTTTTTTATACCGTTCAGGTGGAAGACAAAAGATTTTATTCTCATAAAGGTTATTCTATTGCTGATATTCACTCTAGTCTAATTTTCTCCGTTTTGTTTTTTAGGAAAATGAGAGGCGCAAGTACAATCACACAACAGTTGGCCCGAACCCTTTTTTTATCTCGGGAAAAATCATTCTCTAGAAAATGGAAAGAAATTCAAATTGCTTCTGCATTAGAAGATGAGCTCGGTAAGAATGCAGTTTTAGAATACTATATCAATAGCGTTTACTGGGGCAGAGGAATGAACGGATTGAATCAGGCTTCTAGATATTATTTTAAAAAGAAGCCGACTGATCTGAAAACCAATCAATTTAAGGCGTTGATTCAGATCTTAAAAAAACCAGATGCTTATACTCGAGAAGAAGTTGTTTTGCTTTCAAAGAGCCTGTAAAGATTATTCAGATTTACATAATAAAATACCTATTTAATAGTTTATGCTTTAATCATGTGAATTTAGAGAAAGAAAATCCGAATATTCAAAATTTTATAACTAACTTGGTTAAAGAAAAAATCGAAAAAAAATTTTGTGAACAAATTTTTAGAAAGTCGTATGATATAATTGAACGCGAAAGGGATCGATGAATGAACTAAAGTACAACGCTTTCCGTAAACTCAGCGTCTCGCTTCTACGGTCGCTCTGGAAACTCAGCAAAACGCTTTTTACGAAAGCGTTTTAGGATCAAAAACGCACATTTTTCAAGTGTTCCGACAAGAATGAGTCTTTTTACTTGCAAAAAGTATGTTTTTCTGATAGAGAAAAGTCTTCCGAATTTCTCCACCTGAATTGCGACCCATGGGAAGCAATTCATTGAGTTGCCCCACCCAAAAATAAGGGTGGGAACTCAGTTTTACAGAGGATTTGTCGTAATTCCCACAGATTTAATATTAAGATCCAAATATTTGTGGGGTTGGTTATGGCTCTCTACGGATCGCGTTTTAGGTCGTTCGACAGGTCGCGTTGGAAACTCAAGTTATTGGTATTTTATAAAAATTGAATCTGATTCTAAAGTTTCATAATAACGTGAGCGGAGCTAAAGAGCCCGGTCCGGTTGCCTGTGGCAAGCCGGATTCGCCCCGATTTTATTAAGTTGAACTTACTTTAAATTAGTTAGAACTTATTCTAAAGTTTTTCGAATTTCCTGGAAAGTCTTAAACTCCAACTTTTTTAAAGATTTTGAAAAAGACTATAAACTCTGAAAAAGATGTTTGTAGGAGCCATGGTGATTTCAAGAATTCGTAAAGATGAGGATTTTTTTTGAAAACATCCAAAGTCTTAAATTTATGAAAGAATGGAAGTATCAACATGTCGGTTTCTGAATCTGTAACTCAAGCTTGGAGTGATATGAACAAGATGGCGGATAAAATGTTCAAAGAATACGGTCTTAGTCTTGAACTTCCACCTAAATCATTTCAGGAAATGAAAGCTGAGTTCGTTGAATTTGAACCTCCAAAAAGACTTGTGGTTCGGATTCCTTATGACGCTCGTTTTACAAATCCGGTCGGGATTTTTCAAGGTGGAATGCTTTGTACCGCTTTGGATAATACCTTTGGTCCTCTTTCTTATCTTGCGGCCAAAAGACCCTGTGTTACAACCGATTTATCCACTCAATTTTTTAGAACCTTCTCTTTAAAAGACGAGTATGTTTTGATTGAAGCAAAGGTTGTTTCTAAATCTCCGGCTATGATGACCATGCAAGCAGAAGTTAGAAATCCTAAAAATAAACTTGTTGCGATTTCTACTACAAGCGTTTTGATTTTACAGGAATCGATGTTAAAAAGAATGACGAGTAAACAAGAGCAAGAGGATTAAAATTTTTGAGTTTAAATTTTGCGTTAACTGATTTTGCAGTCCATTTTAGTTATGAAATTTGTCGGCGGATTGGTCTGAATTTTTTTACTCTCAGTTCTTATTATATGAATGTGAACTCGACGTAAGAAAACGGGAAAGAATTTTCTAAAAGTATGAGTTCTTACAATTTTAGGATTTGTTCGTAAAATCTAGATTTGCAGTAGTTCCCACATCATTTTTACTGACAAACCTAAGTTTTGTAATAGTTCCCACACTTGGATACTATAGATTCAATTATTATAAACTTCTATCTTTTTAATTGTAGTAGTTCCCACATTTAAAGAATTGATCTGTAAAGTTTAGATTCTAACTTTTTTCAGAATCATGGGTTGCTTACGTCGAATTCTTTATATATTATAATAATTGAATATACTAAAATGAAGGATTTGGTCCTGTGAGAAAGGTCAACTACAATCGATTTGTTCGCAATTTTCTCTTTCTTCTTCTGTTTCTAATGTGACGTGTTCAATTTTTAAACCTTTCAGAATTTCTCTTGCCTTGGACTTTATAATTCTCTGATGTTCGAAAGTAAGGTCGTTTTTTAAAACGAGGTGTGCGGTCAGCGCATTTTCGGTCGTACTTAAGGACCAGATATGAATATGATGAATATTTAATACACCTTCTATGGATTTGAGTTCCTTTTCTACAATTCCAGATTGTATCGTTTCTGGTGTGGAATCCAAACTCAATCTGAGACTTTGTTTAAATAGAGGGATATTACCGTAAAGAATCACTGATCCCACTAAAAGACCAACCACCGGATCGATCCAAAAAAATCCGAGCCACTGGATCAACAAACCGGAAATGATTACACCCAAGGATACTAATCCGTCTGCGAGAAGGTGCAAATAAGCGCCTTTCATGTTGATGTCTTTGTCTTTACTTTTATGAAATAAAAAAGAAGAGGAAAAATTTACCAAAACACCTACAAATGCCACTGCGGCGATCATGCCACCTGGAACGGGACTGGGTTTAGATAACTTTTCGATCGATTCGTATACAATTAAACCGACGGTTCCGAAAATGAGAATGGAATTGAATAAACTTACTAAAATTGTAGATTTTTTCCAACCATAAGTGAATCCGGGAAAGGGTTTTTTTTCCTGCAATTTAATTGCGATCCAAGCCAGTAATAAGGAACTTACGTCCATTAAGTTATGGCCCGCGTCTGAAAGTAAGGCGAGAGATCCTGACGTTAGGCCGATTCCAGCTTCGATTCCGGCGTAAATTAGGTTAAAGATCATTGCGATCACAAGGCTTTTACCTGCGTTTTCGGAATGGTGGTCGTGAGAATGGTTATGCGAATGATGATGTCCCATGAGTTGTTGAAAACGATACCATTCTCAGATTAGAGAAGCTACGAGTTTGTAAACTGAAAAATAGGCTCTTTGTTGAGAATCGATTCTCTGGAAGGAGAATTTTTTCATCATCTGAATGGAAGTTTCGCTCTATTCTATTAGACTTTTATGAAATAGTTTTCCCTTATTATGTAAACTTTCGCTTTGTTAAAAAATTTTTAGAAACTGACTGATGATTTGGTTTTTTATTACTGATCCCTATGAAAATAAGTACCGTTACTACTCGGGCACATAAATAGAATACTTGGGTTGATTGTTTCAAAAACTTGAATGTTTTGGTCTTGCTCTAAAATGCCGTAAATCCCGAATTTGCGGTTTTTTTAAGTACTGCTATTTTTTTCCAAATTCGGTCGTTATAACTTGGTACTATCTTCATACGTCGAGTAGTAATTCTATCACAAAACGCTGATTCTATGTAAAATATTAGGTACTTTATTATTTAGTTATGAGTAAAGGATCAATTCCAAGGTTTGCTCTAAAACATTTCATTTCTATGGGAATCGTTTATAGATTCTAAAGATTTGTTGAGAATTCAAACTTAAAAATTTAAGATCTTATTTGAATTCACATTTCTATTCTTTTTTATTCGAATAGAGTTGTTGAAAAAGCGGTTAACAAAACTACTTCAATTTACCGTTTTTATGAAACAGAAACAAATGGAGAATTTATTTTTCAACGACTCTAAGTTAACGTGAATGATCGCGAAAGGGATCGATGAATGAACTAAAGCACAACTCTTTCCTCAAACTCAATGCATCGCTTCTTAAGGGGCGCTCTGCAGGGTCGCGTTGGAAACTCAGCACAACGCTTTTTACGAAAGCGTTGTAGGATCAAGTTATTGGTATTTTATGAAAATTGAATCTGATTCTATAGTTTCACAATAACTTGACCGGAACTAAAGAGCCCGGTTCGGCTGCCTGTGACAAGCTGGATTCGCCCCGATTTTATTAAGTTGAACTCACTTTAATGTAGAATCTCTTTTAAAAAAGAAATCAATTTAGAAGAGTATAAGGGATACGTTTTTTGAAAATCCATCGTTCATTTATTTTGGTTATAAATGGATCTCTGTAGAGTAAATAAATCTATCTATCTCAAAAATACTTTATATTTGCTTAAAATGCCAATTCTAAGATATTTTTGAGATGGTTTATAAGTGTGAATTTTAAGATTAATCTCTGTTCAGAAGCATTCTGGACGATTGATTCTATCGTTTTGAACCATTCGGTTCACGTTCTTAAAATATCGATATTTTGAAGTCCGAACTTTTGATTTCAAAACTTCTTTTAAAAAATATCTAGAAAGTCATCTGAAACCGAAACAATTGTTGCAATTGTTTTTAAAAAAAGCATTCATTGTCGATCTATGTCTTGGAAGAAGTTGGTTTTATACGTTTCAATTTTCTCAATTCCACTATGTCAAGGTTTAAGTGCGTATCAAGAGGACGGACATTTTTATACGGTTCAAACCGTTTTAAATAATTTTCAGACTTCTTCTCCTTTGACTAAAGACGAAACTGCAATCGTCGCTTTTTGTACTCAACTTCCGGATGAAGTTCCTGAGTTGGATGCGATTTCAGTGTATCAAAAGTTTGCTCTCAAATATCCTTTGGATTATACTCGTTGGGTTTTTACGGATCAGGGTTCTCCTGAAATTTTAGGTAGAATGGCCGAAGTGCAACAGTTGTTACACGGTCTGACCGGAGGAAATAGCGAACATTTACGAAATGTCGCCATTGTAACGTTGGATCGACTTCGCATTGAACTTACTTCTAAAAATGAAAAGTCTCCCGAAAAATTATGCGCGTTAGGTTTTGCTTTTCATCTTTTGGGAGATTCATTCGCACATCGTAAATTACTGAATTCTAAAAAGATGTATCCTACGGGTAGGGGACATGCTTCGGATATGACCTTGCCGGATTATCCGGTTTACAGCGATGACAGAGTTTCAGAATGGGAAAAGTATGCAAAAGGGATTCCTAGTTTGTTTCGTTCCGATTTAAAGGAAGTTGTAATTAAAGACGACTTTCAAAAAGCCAGAAAACTTACCGGAAACGATTATCCTTGGCATTGTATTTTCGGAAAGAAATGCGAAGACAGGTTGCGAAGAATTCTTTTGCATCGATTGAGGGAGTCCGATTCTTTTCCAAAATACAATCCGATACAGAAAGACCGTTATCCTGCCGTCAACTGTCAAGAATACGTTCAAAGAGTGGTGGAACAAAAAGATATTCCTTTTACTCCCGATTGTGGTAAGTCTTGGAAAATTTATAAACAAGTTTCTTTGGACGTTTGGAAACGTTTAGGTTACTTTCAAGACGAAAACTCTCGTAAACAAATCCAACTCTACGACGGAGATGATTTATGGCAAAATCTTTAAGTAAAGTAGGCGAAGAAGAACACCCTCGTAAAAAAAGAAAAAGAAAAGTAAAAAAGAAATCTATTTTGGGGGGAATATTCATCGTATTCGCAGGGCTTCCTATTTTGATCGCTTGGATTTCACTTCGTACTTTTTTTTGTTGGGGTAATTTGAGTTATTCGGGAGAAGTTTTTTGTACCGTTTCCGGTGCTATCAATCCACTCCTTTTGATCTTAACTTCGGTTCTAATTTTTTTGACGTTTGTGGATCTTCATAAACTGGGAGACGAACTAGAAGAGCTACCTAAATGGTCTTCGAAACGGATTTATAAAGGATTTCGATCTCTGGAAAAAATGGATAAAATTCATTTTCTATTTTCATTTGTCTCTTTTTTAGGAGCTTTGGTCATTGGCCTGTACCTTCTGAATTATTTTGAATTTAGTTTATTTTAATATATAAATATTATTATTCGGGGTTGTCATGAAAAAGTACGAAGCGGTCGTGATTGGTACTGGATTTGGTGGAGCCGTGAACGGTTGTAGGTTGAGTAAAAAATGGCCAGGTAAGGTTTTGATTCTGGAACGTGGAAAACGTTATCCTAAAGGTTCTTTTCCTCGTTCTCCTCATGACATGTCTAAGAATTTTTGGAATGTTCCGGAGGAGAACAGTTCCAAAGTTCGCCCTAAAAAACTTTCCAAATTAAATCAAACGGGTCTGTTTGACATTCGAAATTATAAAAATATGGACGTGGTCATTTCTGCTGGGCTTGGTGGTGGGTCCTTGATTTACGCGAACGTATTTTTAGAACCCCCGGATCATATCTTTGACGAACGTTGGCCTGCAAACGTAAAAAAGAAAAGTTTAACACCATATTATAAAATTGTAAAAGAGGTTTTAGGTTCTAGGCCGATCCCTTTAAACGATGATCCTCGTAGAAAAATCGTTCGGACAACTCTTTACCAAAAGTTTGCAAAACACGCTGGTAGAGAATCTAAACTGGCGGACATCAATGTATTTTTTGGAAACGATTTTAAAAAACCGACTCTAATAGGGCTTCAGGAAAAAAATAGATACGGAGCCGTTCAGATTTCTTGTACGTATTGTGCGGAATGTGATATAGGGTGTAATACTCATTCTAAAAATACTTTAGATCTAAATTATCTTTTTGTTGCGGAGTATAAGTACAAGGCGGAGGTCAGGACGGAACATCTGGTTCAAAAAATTGTTCCTCTTGGGCCGGATGGAAATGATAATTCTTCTTATCACGGCGAAAACGGTTATCGTGTTTATTTTAGAGATCTTTCCCATCAAAAAAGGGAACTAGTTTCCGTCGTTACAAAACGAGTGATTGTTTCTGCAGGAACGTTAGGAAGTACCGAGCTTCTTTTAAAGTGTAAGGAAGAATTTAAAACACTTCCGGACATTTCGGATCATATAGGAAAACAATTTTCAGGCAACGGAGATTTTTTATCGTTTGCGATCAAAGGAAAAGAACCTGCTAATCCGAATTATGGTCCGGTCATCACTCAATATACCGATTATAATTTATTCAAGAGTTATAATCCTAAAAGGGCTTTTATACTTCAAGATGCTAGCTATCCGGTCTTTGCTTCTTATTTTGCTGCAGCATCTGTCCCATGGTTTTTAAGAATTGGATTTTTCTTTCATATGTTCGTGGAACTTTTCAAAAGATTTCTAAATGGAAAAATTTTTGGAAAGGTAGGTTATCTGATAAGTGAATTGTTGAAAGGAGATCTTTCTTATACGTCTGCGGTGTTGTTGTGTATGGGAATGGATCGAGCGGACGGTTCGATGGTTTTAGATCGTAAAAAAAACTTTCAAGTTCAGTGGCCTCAAAAGAATAACATGTCTCTTTATGAAGCCATTTTAGGTGTGATGAAAGATTTCGCTTCGTTTATCAAAACTGATTTTTATTTTCCACTTCCTACTTGGTCTTGGCCGATTCGAAATAACGTTTCCGTTCATCCACTTGGAGGTTGTATTCTTGGAAATTCTAAAACCGATTCGGTAACGTCTGCGGATTCTAAAACTTTTGGACAGGTTTTTTCGTATCAAGGGCTTTACGTTGCGGATGGAAGTCTTTCCCCTACTGCGATCGGAGCAAATCCTTCTATGACTATCGCCGCTCTTTCTGAAAAAGTTGCTGAGGGAATTACAGGAATCAAACCGACTGCCAATCTTTAGTTAGGATGTATATAACTTCATAATATATGGTGAATTGAATGTGGGAACTCATACTTTTTAAATGTACTGATAAACCAAGATGAGGAAACGTAATTTGTGGGAACTACTACGAAGTTTAATAACGAAAAAATAACGTTCTCAAACTATGTTAAGAGACGTAATCTGTGGGAACTACTGCGTTTTGTTAAAAATTTATCAAATGATTTTAGGCGGATTTCACTTGAGATTTTGTTATGGGCTTTTAAGTCATAGCGATTTATCTATCAGACTTGCAAAATTGAAGACACGAAAATAATATTCGTTTTTAGGATTATTATGAATAACACAATGGAATCTTTTAAAGACACACTGGAATTGATCAGACCTTATTTACCTTCCGGAATTGTACGAAGGCTGGCGGATTTTGGCGAACCGAAACTACAGAGGTCTCAGTCTTTTGAAGGGGCTATTTTGTTTTTCGACGTTGTAGGTTTTACCCCGACGACTCTTGCTCTGGCTGCTAAAGGTACAAGAGGGATCGACGCTTTACAAACTGTTCTTTCCAATTATTATACAGGATTGTTAAAACATCTCAGCGAATGGGGAGGCGCCGTTTATCAGTTTGCTGGAGATTCTGTTTTAGTCAGTTTTGAAAAAAGAGAAGAAGAAGCCGCCGCAGAGGCTGCGCTTCGTGTCGCAAATTGTGCATTAGGAGTTTTTAATTCAATTGCTGAATACAGTTCCAACGAACTTTTAGGAGAAACCGTAAACCTTCCGGCCCGAGTTGGTTTAGCCTACGGAGTATATCAAGAATTTATATTGGGAGAACAAGATCGATTTTTAAGAGCCGTGATTGCGGGAGCCCCAGTGGATCAATCCATTGCGGCCGAAAAACAAGCGTTAGGTGGAGACATCATTCTAAGTTCGAGTCTCTGGAATCTTCTTCCTTCTTCTAAAGTAGGTGAGAACGTTAATTCGGACTTTTTTCGTTTAATCGATTGCGAAAAATGCGAGAACCCGGTTCCACCTCCTTCGCGTTCTACTACGGAAGAAAGGTTTTCCGACGAACGTTTCTTTAAACGTTGTAGACGTTTTATCGTTCCGGAATTGTATCAAAGAGTGACAAGTGTTCACAAGGCTTTCTCTGGAGATTATCGAGAAGTAGCTTCTGTGTTTGTACGAATCGATGCACCTTTGGAGTCGAATTCTGATTCCAAAAACTTCAATGATTTCTTTATTTATGTTCAAAGTATTGCCGCTTCCTGTTCGGGAACTTTTGTGCTTACGGATCTTTCCGACAAAGGAGGCGTGTTTAGTGTTTTATTTGGAGCGCCCGCAGCGTTGGAAAATAAGGAAGCGCTTGCCGCTCGGTTTGCGGTTCGACTGATGGAAGGGGCTTCTAATTATCCCGCGGCCAAAAGTTTACAAATCGGTATTTCGACCGGAATGGCTTATTGTGGAGATTTAGGTGCACCTTTTAGAAAGGATTTTACTGCCATTGGTGAAATGATGAATATCGCCGCGAGACTGGCGACTTTATCCGGTTATAGCGGAATCCTAATCGATTTTCAAACGAAAAGTAAATTAGGGAAAAATTTCTCCTTTCACGAAGTGGGTGACGTAGAACTCAAAGGTGTAACCGGTGCCAAGAAGGTATTTCAACTAACGTCTGAGCAAAAAAATATTCCGGGACTTTTGATCCAGTATAAGGATAAAATGATCGGAAGAAAAGAAGAGATCGATCGTCTGCATAAGATGTTGGATTCTTCCATAGAAAAAGGAGGAGTGGTTTGTAGAATCATAGCGGATGCGGGTCTTGGTAAATCCAGACTAACCAATACATTTATTGATCAAGCATACGATCGTAACGTGGAGATATTAATCGGTTATTGTTATCCTTACGAAAAATTCACTCCGTTTTACCCTTGGAAAGAATTATTAAGTTTATTTTTGGGAATTTTTGAAGATGATTCTAATGAAACAAGGGTGGCTAAGGCGGAAAAAGCATTAGTAAATTTGAATTCTTTTGACATCGCTTGGGCAAAAGCGTTAGTCGCCTTGATGGGGGTTTCCGTAGAAGAAGACCCTCTGACTCGGGAAATCGATCGAAAACAAAAGAATGAAAGACTTTTTGAAATTATCATTTCCTTATTACAAGAACGTGCAAACAAAAAACCTTTGATGCTTGTATTTGAAGACGTTCATTGGATCGATGAATTGTCTAGTCGTCTTTTGGAAAAACTAGCATTCCGGTTGTCTGAGATGAAGGTGATGCTCCTTCTTGTGTCTAGACCCGAGGGACAATTTGCAGAAGACTCGGTTTCTCCTAACGAAGAATTGATTCGTTTGAAAGAATTCAAACCGGAAGAGGCGAAAGATTTTCTCATTCATAAATTTAAACTGGATACAAGCCAGGAAGAATTTTTGGATCAGATTCTCAATCGATCCAGCGGAAATCCGTTCTTTCTTGAGTCCATCGTACACAATTTAATTGAAGAAGGAACTCTTATAAAATTAGAAGATGGAACATTATCGCCTTCCGATAAAACCAGAGATATTCAAATTCCGAATACGTTAAACGACGTTTTACTCGCTCGTGTGGATCGTCTTCAAGAAAGAGAGAAAATCGTTTTGAAAACCGCTTCCGTAATCGGTCGTTTGATTAACGTCGACACTCTCAATCACTTATTACCCGTTGAATTTCGTTCGCAGATTGATAACATTCTACAGAGTTTAGAAGGTCTGGATCTGACTCCTCTTGAAGTTACAGAACCTCTTACGTATATATTCAAACATATCGTAATTCGAGATATTGTTTATAATACACTTTTACATTCTACGAGAGAAGACCTGCACAAGAAAATTGCTTCGTTTATCGAAAAAGAAAACGAAAACAATTTAACGGAGATGGCGGACATTCTTGCGTTTCACTATCAGCAGTGTTCTGATTTTGAAAAGGCTTCTAAATATTCTCTGATGGCAGCTCGTAAGGCTAGAAGTAAATACGCAAACAGGGATGCGATTTATCATTACGGTAAAACTTTGGAGACACTTGCTCAGTTCGAAAAAACGAAAAGCGAAACCTATTACGAGATCAAATTGGAACTTGCTCACGTTCACCGTCAGTTCGGTGAATATTCTATCGCTGAAGTTCTTTTTAAAGAATGTTTGGAAAATAAGTCTACTCTCAATTTGATTCGTTCTTATACCGGCTTAGGTCAGGTTTATCAGGAACAAGACGATATTTCTCGCGCAATGGAAACTTTGGAAAACGCGTTAAGAATTACCGGAATTCGTCCGCCTGGAAGTAGACCTGATACGATTCTTAAAATTGTATTACAACTTACTTTAGTTCTTAGATTTTCTCTCTTCGGTCCTTCTTATACTTCCTCTAACAAAGCGGAACGTTTGAGACTCAGATGTATCATTTTAGCTACATTAGCAAAAATGTATATTATGAAAGACGTAAAAAAGTTTGGTTGGTCCGTGTTCACTCAATATAACGCGACTCAAAGATTTGAAGATCCGGTTCGTTCTTCTCTTGCGGAATGCGCCCTAGGTCAAGTTTTTGTGGGAATGAATTTGTTCGGTCCTTCGAAACATTTTTTACTTAAGGGAAGAGAACTCGCCGAAAAAACTGGAGATCCTTATGCGAAAGCGATCAGTCTTTTGGTGCAAGGTGGTTATTATATGATGCTCAACCGTCCTGAATTAGGGCTTCCGTTTCTTCAAGATTCGATTTCTATTTATCGTCAAGTTGGAGAGAAGTGGGATCTTTTGTCTGCGCTTTCTTCGAGCGGATTTCTTTACTATTTTCAATCTGATTTTAGAACCGCAAAACAATACTTTGACGATATTGGAGAAATCGCTAGCGATTTAGGCGCTCAGTTACAACTTAGATGGACTCGAATTTGGTCTCCGTATTTCGGTTATCTTTTAGGAGAAGTGGAGCCTCTCGAACTTGAAAAAAAATTAATCGTAGAAGTGGAAAGGGCGGCTTCGGAAAACGACGTCATGAACGAACTTTCTACGATCAATAAATTGTTGAAGCTTTCTATTTTGGAAGGTTGGCCAGAAAAGGCGGAGTTATGGGCTAGAAGAAGTTATGCAGGATTTCTAAAATGTGAAGTGAAATTTCCTCAACTTCAAATCGGAAACGTATATCTTGCGGAAGCCGCGTTGTACGCACAAAGGGAAAACGGAAATAAAAGCCTTACTAAGATTATCAATTATGGACTTAAGAACGGGTTAAAACTTGGAAAATCGCTTCCGTATTTATATGGCCCTTCTTTGGTTTTGAAGGGTAAGTTATTGTTTTATTCAGGAAAGCATAAAAAAGCAGAAGCTATTTTTGAAGAGGCGGAATCTTTTCTTTCCAACACCCAAAATCGTTGGGAATACGCTACTGCGTTGTATGAAATTGGTGAACTTTTAGGCGACACGGAACGTATTTCTACATCTAAAAAAATTCTACACGAATTAGGGGCGAAAGCGGATCTGAAGCGATTGGATGAGATTTCAGTTGTAAAAAAAGCGGCACGGGTATCTTAGAATTATGTTTTCTGTTTATTTAGTAAAATTTAAAATTATAATATTAAAAAAACAGTTTTGTTCCTAGCCTTACTGATCTCTATAAAATTGAGTACCGTTAATTCTATCATAAAACGCTGATTCTATGTAAAATATTAGGTACTTTATTATATAGTTATGAGTAATATTGTTCTCGTATTAAGATGACGGTCAAATCGTTGGCGTTTAGAAATTTATTGAAGATGAATCCGAGCATTTTTGAGTTCTTCAATTTACAAAATGTTCTTCAAAATTGCAAAAGTAATTCAATTTAGGATTTATTTATAATAGAGTTTTTGAAAAATTAATTCTTGATCTGTTTGTATTGGATTAAAATGGACAATTGAAGCAATTTTACGAATCTTCATTATGGAATTTTTCAACAACTCTAATGTGTGATAATCTTCCCTGGAAGTTCCTTGTAAAAGTGTCTCTTACGCCAAACTTATGTTAGGTGAATAGGTTTTAGTACAAATCTACAGTATGCAATAAATGCACATATTGCGGCCACGACAAGCCAATAAATCATAGGACCGTAATTCGTGTCACCGGAATTAATGTGTAAGACAGAAAAGAATAACATTTCTATGGTTATAAAAATTGCCGCAACAGGAGCAAGAATGGCCAGAGATTTTTTAAATGCCGGGAGGATTAGGCTCAGGCTACAAAAAATTTCAATGATGCTCATTATTAACCAAATTGAATGTGGAATTGCCTTTAAGGAGGATACAGTTTGTTCGGAATTGGAAAATTTCCACACCGCACCTATTACGGTATGCAGTGCCAAAAGGATTTGAAGAACCCATAAGAAAATATTCATGTTTCCTCCTTAAATATCGTAACTAGGATAATGATTCATAGAAATAAAAAGCCTATTTTGAGAGTAAATAAAATTTAGAATTTTATAATATTCTACTTCTATTTATTCTTTTTTTGTAGAATCAATTCGGAACCTATCCATGCTTGTCCTATTGCAAATAAACCTAAAATTATCAGAGAAATAATTGGCCCTTTATAGAGAAAAATCTTATTCGTAATTATGGCGCTCGGAATCCCGACAAAAATTGCAATTAGGAAAATGGCCACTGGAATTTTAGAAATTACATTCTGCAATTTCAAACCTATACTTAAAATTAGACTTCCAATAAAAAAAGGTAATAGAAGAGGAATGAGTATGATTACTCCTTTTGTCTGCATAAAATTCATTATGATAATTACGTTTTCTTGGATGAGTACTGAATCGTCTGTCATGTAATAGGCCAGTAAATGAAAGAAAGCGTCAGAACACATTCCTAACACTCCGATTCCAAATAAAACGAATCCAGATAACGTCGTTTTTTTCTGCGGAGTAATAAGATCAGCTAATGAGAATAATACGATCATATAAGAAACGGAAGATACAATCTGTGTGATTGCAGAATACCAAACGAAATTTCTAGATACTTTTACAATTTCGAGAATATGACGCGTGTCCGTTGTGCCTGGATCAGGCATCAAAAACCAACTGATCCAAAAAGTAATTGCCGCGAAGATGAGTAGAATACCTGTCCAAAACGTTTGTTTTTTCATTTGAATGTACCTTTTAGTTTAGAGATTAAAAAAATAATATTAAATTTGCGTGTTCTATTTAAAACGAGATCAAATTAATCGTTTCTTTCTTATAGTCAGTTCTTATTTAAAACAATTATAGGAGACTTCGTTTATAAATTCGAAACCGTAGGATCAAGGAAGGTAATAAAAAAATCAATTCCTTTTTATAAACGTTAGAAAAAGGAAGTAAAAATATTCTACTTCCTTTTCGTAAAATCTAACGATAAATTAGATCCTTGCTCCAATCTCTTTCAGGCAAGGTATTTAATTTAACGATAAAGTATGAATTTGGTTGGGCATTTGTGTACCAAAGATAGATATAATCTTTCCAACTTCCAGTTTCCCAAACCGCAAGAAAATAATAGTATTTCCAGAATGTATCGAAGTCTTTGAATACGACCAGACTTTCATCTTCTAAACATCCTTGACGTATTATTATCATTTCGAGTAGTTTGGAGCCGTCGTCGAACTTAGGGTAATAGGCATAGTTACCGGCTCCTCCTCGAAGCCACCAAGTCCAAAAATAATTTAAATATTGAGAAGATTCAACTCTTACGCGTCCACCTAACATGCAGAAGGTGTCCGAATCAGGATCGTATTCTTGCAATAAGTTAAATTTCGTAAATTCTGTTCCTTTTTCTTCTGCAGTACCATCTGCTTTTAACCATCCGTCTGGTCTATTATGATCCACTTCTACGGCTTTTCCGGTATATTTAGCTATTAAGGAAACTTGGTCGTATTTTCTTCTATGTCCAGACTTTGTAGGAGTGGAAGAGTCGGCATAAATAAAACCATAAACTGGGAAATGATCCGAAAACTCATAACTTGTATATCCATTTTCTCTTTTCCAAGTAGTCGGTGAAATCGGATCATACGCTAAATTCTGCCAAACCGGAAGTTGAAAATGATTTTTGGAAACAAATATATATTCCCCGTAATTTGATGTTCGATTCCAGGAATAGTAGACGTTATTGTAAGCGGCGATCTTGTTTTTTTGAGTGTCCCATGTGAAATGAATTCCCGCATAATTTGGTTCGTTTACTTCTAGTATCTTAAGCATATTCTTATATTCAAATTGATTACTTTTGTTTACGTTTAAACTTCCTGCTATCAATACAATTTCTTTATTGGATATGCGTTTCGAATCGATAAATTTTTTAATTTCAATAAGCTGATCTGTCCTTGCGTTTACTCCTAAATCAGAACATGCTGAATCTTCTGATTGAGTATCGGTTCCTATAATATGAATTATCTGATTTTCTTTTTTAATTTTTACGTAAGCAAAACCTTTATTGTAGAGTGTGTCATTACCACATCCATGATTTTTGAAGATATACTGTATCTTTTCTTGAATAGGCCATTTACTTAAAATGACAATTCCTCCGTTGTTGATCTGTTGTCTAAAATCTCCAAGGGTTTGATCCCAACCGTACTTAGTTTTTCCGATTACTTCAGTTTGGTCAGGATATTCTAAATTAAGATTGTTTAGAAGTGTGTTTCGTGCGTTTGTATCAAATGCTCTGCCGAGTACGATTATATCCTGATTTTTTATAAATTTTGATTTTCCAAGAAACTCCGCTCTTTCTTTTTCTTTCCAAAATCCAAAATATATGTCTTCTCTCGAATATAAAAAAAGATTATAACTGAGAACATTTAAATCTGTTTCTAACTTTGGTAAAACGATCCTTCTGGTCGAATTGATTTCCTCCAATTCGAAAATTAGATTTTTACTTGAAAATGGAAAATACATAAATAAATTTTTATATACTAATGTATTATTAAATGTGCAGTTTAGAGGAAATAAACATAGCAAAAGACTAATTAAAAAGTTTCTATATTTAAATTTGTCTGGTTTTTTGTATTTGTTTAGAAGGAAGCATTGTTTTATTTTCATATAATATTCTCCATATTTAATTTTATTATTTTTAATATTCCTCAGAGTTATATAATAGAATGTCTAAATTCCGTCTTTGATCTGGAATTTAGTTCGAAATTTATGGTGTCTTAATTGTGACTAGAGAATAAAGTATTTATTTAATGGTTAACACTTTAATCATATAAATCCAGAGAAAGAAAATTTGGGTGAATAAAAAACTTAGGTACTACTCTCTATGGATCGCAGCATAATAATCGCTTTTGCATTGAATTCTACCGAACTTATGTGGAACCGCGCTTTATGATAGACATTTAGATACTCAATTTTATAGAGATGGATTTTTATATACTATTTCTGTAACTAAATATAAAACGAATTGATTTCTTGTTGGATAATTGATTCAAAAAGAGTTTGTTTGATATAAAAATATGTATTATTTAAAATATTTTACTTATAGCTCATCTTTATAAAATAAATTTCTTTGTTAAAATAAAGTTGATTAAAAGTGTTTATAAAAATTTATATGCTTGGATCAAAAAACCTTAAGAACATTTTGAAAATTTGAGTTTGGTTTATTAGAATTTTTTAAAATACTTTATACGCGAAAGAGAAAAACGAATTTATGAGCGATCAAAGAGAGCAAATTATCCAAGAATGGAGTGTGAATCTGGATCCGATCCGCTTTACGAATCGGGAAAATGGAATCAAAGAATGGCTCGTTCAAAACAGCGCAAAACAATTTTTGACCCGTGCAGAAGAATTACTTGCTTCACTTCCTAAAGAGGAAATACTCCAGGAATTTATTTCCGGAATTAACACTGCTATTCAATTTTGTGTCGAGCAAAACAAGATCGCTGCTTTGGATTTTTCTTGGTATTATGGTGGGGATCCTATCGATGTTGCGTATGCTTATGGACTCGCCTCTTGCAAGGGTCAAGGGAAATTGAGCAAGACCGATCTCGGTCCGAACGAGATTCCTGGAGTTGAATCTGATCTGGAACATGGAAATTTATTGGAAGAAGACTTTTCAGAACTACCCGTCGATCGAGCGATCAATCTTTGGGTGGAAAATTTAGATCCACACGTTCAAAAAGCAAAAGATAAAAAAGAACTTCCGTTTGATGCAGATGATATTTTAGTTGATCTTTTTCAAATATGGAATTATCGAATCGGTTTAGAAGCTTGCAAAAATATCTCAACAGAATTCCAAGATGTTTTGAAAAAAAGAAAACCATTTTGGATTACTATGTCTCGACACGAAAGATGGGCGGTCCCGATTGGTTTGATTTGATCGTATTCGAATAAAAAATTACTGAGAGTTTGTTCTAAAACTTAAACATTACTAAGATTTAATGATAAGAATTATTGAAAGGTTTACGAGTGAGCGGATATAACCTACATGAAGTTTGATAGATTATTATAAAATTCTAAAATATTGTTGTTTATGCCTTGTGAGAATGAGATAACTTTTTAAAACAAACCGAAGAATGAGTTTCTAAGCTTGAATAAGAAAAGGTAAGTCTTTGGTTTCGATTTTTTAATTTAACACTGAGTCTTAAATTAAAGTCTGACTTGGTAAAATACGCTTCTTTACGGTCTATTTTCGTATTTTTTTTATCAGTTGCGGATTGATTTTCGAATGAGTTTTAAATATATTAAGAAAGTAAATATTATAGAAATTAATTATTTGTATGTATTTATATTGAAATCGAGAATTAAAGAAGAAGCGAGAAATGATCTCGCTTCTTAACAAAAGTTTAACGATAGATTAAATCTTCGCCCCAATTTCTTTCAGGTGTTTGGTCTAAGAGAACACGAAATTTAGAAGCGTTATGTGCAATCTTATCCCAAAGATAGATGTAATGCATCCAGTGTCCCATTCTCCACGATTCAAGATAGTAATAATCATTTGTAAGAATGTCGTAATCACGTAACCAAAAAATTCCGGATTCTATACATCTATCAAGAGGGACTTCAATTTCAAATTTTTTAGAACCGTCATTGAACTTTGGATAATAGGCATAATTACCGCCGCCACCTCTCAGCCAATACGTCCAAAAATAATTTCGATATTCAGAAGATTCGATTCGAATTTTTCCTCTGCCACTGATACAATCCGGATTTGAGTCTGGATCATCTTCTTGCAATAAATTGAATCTTGCAAATTCGGACCTTGTTGGTTGACCTTGGTAGTAATTAGAATTTTCCTCAGCTATTAACCAACCGTCCGGTCTTGTAGGACTCGCTTGAATTCTATGATATGCAGAATCTAAGATCATAACGTTATCGTATTTTCTTCTATGTCCGGACTGAGTAGGTGTGGAAGGATCTGCATAATCAAAACCATATACAGGATAGTGATCAGAAAATTCGTAATTTGTGTATCCATCTGATTTTCTTTTCCATGTAGTTGGAGAAATGGGATCATAAGCTAAGTTTTGCCAAACAGGAGGTTGAGAATGATTTTTTGAAAGTAGAATATACTCTGTATATTGTTGTGATTTTTTATTAGAGTTAATAAAGGCCGTAAGGGCATTTTTTTTTGGATCCCATGTAAAAGGAATTCCCGCATAATGGGGGTTATCTGCTTCTAATGTATAAAGCATACTATTATAATATACTTTATCCTCCTTGTTTACATTTAAGCTTCCAACGATCATTACGGTTTCATTTTGTGGTATCCGTTTTAAATTGATGAACTTTCTCATTTCAGTAAATTGGTCAGCTCTTGCATTTTCTCCTTTATCAATACATTCATCGTTGTGGGATTGAGTATCAGTTCCCAGGATGTGTATGATCCGATCTTTTTTTTTAATTTTCACGTAAGCAAATCCTTTGTTGTATTGTGTATCGCTGCCGCAACCATGATTGTTAAAAATATACTGTATCTTTTCTAAGATAGGCCATTTACTTAAAATTACAACACCCCCGTTGTTAAAGGATGAATGTTGTCTGAAAGAACCTTGAGTATCGTTCCAACCGTCTTTGGTTCTTCCGATTACGTCTGTTTGATCTGGATACTGCGATTGAAGTTTGTCTAATAGAATTTTTCTTGCATTGTCATGGAAGATTCCCTCAAACACGACTATGTCTTGATTGTTTACAAATTTTGAATTTGCAAGTAATTCTGCCCTTTTTTCTTGTTCCCAATCCCCCCAATCATAATGTTCTTCCGTATATAAGAAAAGGTTGTAGGTGAGTACATTGATTTCTTCATTGTCAACTTCTTCTATGATTCTTTTGGAACTATGGTTTGGGGATTCTATATTTTGACTTTTTGGAGTTAAAAAATTATACATTAATAAATTATTATACTCTGATTCTTTATCAGGCAAACAATTAAACAAAAATATAAAAAAGAAGGTAATAAATCTCCAGTTTTTAAATTTTTTCTCTTCTTTTTTTCGTAGTGCATTTCGCATTGTTTTCATACATATCTCCATTCTTAATTTAGCTATTTATAGTAAATCATAGAGTTGAAATAAGATAGAGGTTTATGAAAAATATTTCAAAAAATATAAATTACAAAGTTGCTTTAGTGATGGATCTGAAGAAGTTCCTATTTCTTAAGGAATTATAAAAACTGAATAAATCTAATTTCGAAAATCAAAAAAATTGAATATGAATTTTAGAAGTTTTAGAAAATATATCAAAATTAACTTACGGCTTATTGCAAAACTTAAAGATTTCTGGTAGAGAACTATTGAAAAAGTTCGCAAATTCCAGATACGACGGTTTTTGTAGGAACTCTAAAGATTTATTAGAAACTTCTAAAGTATTATCATTTATGCTTTTTGAGTTTTCGGAGAAGTTCTACGTCTCATTTTAGTCAAAAACTCATAGGTCGTGTAGTTTCTCGTATTTGGCTCTATAAAAAAGATTTTTTGGGGCGAAATATTTTATGTTTCTTTATATATTTTATTTTAATAATTTACTTTTTACGAATATTTTTATTTCGCTTTTTTTCCTACAAAGAATGCAATTGCACCAATTACATACAATTCATATTCTTTAAAGTTTTCTTTAAGCGCCGCTTCTAAATCTGGAAGAGTGTCTTCCGTGTTATGAAATACCCCATTGCGGTTTAATCGTTTCATTCCTATTCTTGATAAAAAATGAGTTTGCCCTAAATCGTATAAACCAGTGGATCCAAAAATTACACCGTCCGGTTTGCGGATTTCTAAAAGATTTTTAAATGCGGTGGAAGCCTTTTTGCGAATCGACCCAGGAACACAATGGAATAAAAAACTCAATCCGATTGAATCGAATTTTTCTGTTAGGTGAATGGGTTCTAGTATATTTGCTCTGTAAGCCTTGAATTGTCCCGCGATGTTGGAAAGTCTTTTTCTAGATTTGATTAGAGTGTTCGGATTTAAATCCATCACTGAGATGGTTGGTTTTTCTACTGGAAATTTTGCTTTTTGTAAAAGATAACCAGTTCCTAC
Organism: Leptospira kirschneri serovar Cynopteri str. 3522 CT; assembly: GCF_000243695.2. Lineage (NCBI taxonomy): Bacteria > Pseudomonadati > Spirochaetota > Leptospiria > Leptospirales > Leptospiraceae > Leptospira > Leptospira kirschneri. Next base: position 272,560 of record NZ_AHMN02000013.1, read on the forward strand.
TCCTATGTCTAAATGATTGCCACTTACGTTTTTGCTGTATAAATCGATCATGTTCTGAGGAGAACAACGCCAGAACCATTTACTGATAATGTGCAAAACGATTAGATCGTAAAATCTCAAAAAACTAGGGGTATAAACTTGTTGTCCTTCAATAATTTCTTTGCTGTACTGATTTTCGGACATACCAAGATCGATATATAGTTTATCTTGTCGCATGTTTCATCCTTTTTTATGTTTAGAATTTAACGATAAAGGAACAATTTATTTTCCGTCAGAATTCTTCAAGTAGATTCTGAAAAAATATATTAGAGTGTTCTTGTATTCAAAAAATATGTAAGATAATTCTTGCCTAGAATTATATAATACAGTATCTAATATTTTTCATTCAAACAGGATTTGTGATAAACTTATGGTATTCATTTTATAGAGATCATTAAAATGCTATTTTTTATGCCGGATTATAATCCGGCACAGATGGAAGCCGCAATATGTTCGGCCACGGCGGAAATTGTCATTACGGGATGAAATCCGATCGAAGAAGGAATTACAGATCCATCGGCGATAAATAAATTTTTATAACCGAATACTTCCCCTGTTTCGGATACAACTCCTTTGTCCGGATTAGCGGCAAGAATACAACCCCCTAGAGAATGGACTGAGATAATCCGATTGAATAACAAAAAGGTTGCTAATGGACCGAACTGTCCGCCGTAGGCGTCCCCTATCTGCTGCATAGAAGCAGTCATGTTTTGAATGAGGGTTTGGTTTTCTTTAGAATACTTCCATTTCACGTCTATGTTTTTACCGCGACGTACGATTCTTCCGTTTGCGTTATCCCTTCCTATAGCAAATAGATTTGTCATATAATTTGGGTTACCCGCTCCTGGAAGACCAGGTGGTAAAGGTTTGGAAAGTAATCCTTTTTTAAATACAAAAGGAAGAATCCATTTCAAACTTTTCCAAAAGATAGGACCAATCAGTTTTAAAAACCAATTCGGTTTAGCAATTCCTAATGAAGCAAGTACTGCCATTACAGGTTGGCTGAATGTTGGAGCTGCCATTGTAAATTGAAATCCTTGTGGAAAATAATTGATTACAGTAGTTACGTCCGGTCCGTCCCAGGGTATGAGTTCACTTTTACTCGATTCGATTCCGCCTAAAAAGTCCCCATTTCCAGAATATCCTTTTCCAAGTTGTTGGCTTAGATTTGGTAGGGTTTTGTATCTGTCTCTACTGTTAAAAAGAATTCGATTTGTACCTAACGTTCCTGCGGAAAGTATAACTCTTTTTGCATATGCCGATTTTTTTTCTCCTGTTTCCGTATTTTCATAGTAAACCACGTAACCGTTTTGACCATCTGGAGAGATATGAGATACTAGGGAATCTGTCTGAAACACGGTACCGTTTTTTTCAGCGTCTGCAATATAATTGAAATCTAATGTGTTTTTTGCTCCGTGATTACATCCGAATTCACATTCCGCACAACGTATACAAGTAGATTGTCCCGGTCTGGAAGGTTTTAGCCAACTTGCGGCTGCGTCCGGATCAAAATACGTATGTCTGTTTAATTCCGCGGCGGCTTTAAATCTATTTCGTTTGGGAAGGTCCCATTCTGGTGGAACCGGTTTTACGTCGAATTTAGAGGCCACCTTATCAAAATAAGGGTCCAAATAACTTCTGTTAAATGGAGCTGGCCAAAGAGGATCTTCAAAAACTTTATGATCGGGACGGATATGAATATTCGCATAGATCAAAGAGCCTCCGCCTAAACCGGAAGCGGTCACGGTTCCGAGTCCGCTAAAAAAGTTAAGTTCGTATAAACCTAAAGACTTTTTCTTTTTAGGATAACGCCAAAGAAGATTGTCTACTTTACGCACATCCCTTGGAAAATCTCCGGGAGAATATTTTTTTCCTCTTTCTAATACTAAAACCTTTTGACCTTTTTCAGAAAGTCTTAAGGCGCTGATGGAGCCACCAAATCCGGAGCCAATTACAATTGCATCGTAACGAGTATTATCTTTTGACATATTTTCCTGTAAAATAGATTATAAATTTATAAAATTCAAAATTCTTTAATAACGATTTAAAGACTGTAGTATAAACGGATATACGTCTTTGTAGGCGTCTTTTCCGAATATACAATCTATGTGCCCGTAGTCAGGTATCACGTGACGTCTATACTGATTCGGGTTAAATCGATCGATTAGTTTTTTGTAGGTCGTTTCTGTACTTTCCGGAAGATAACAACGATTTTGCGCTCCATGAATGAACGTGATCGGTAGATTGAGCCGATCCAAATGGGGAACGTAAACGTCTTGTCCTTCTGAATTTACCACCTTGTGAGCGCGGATCATCTTGGATAAATGTTCAAACGCTTTAATGTTGGAAACTCCGAACATTTCTCCCAAACCGTAACGATAGGTTTCTTCATTCAAATTTTCTAATTTATAGAGACTACCGTAAAGAAAGGAGATCCTTCTGCTGACTGGGTTTACGTCGTGAGAAAAAAGAGATTGAGGTTGTAATGCTAAGACGCTGTTAAAGAATCGATCTAACCAATCGTCGTGATCGCTCGTATACGCGGTCATATCCTTAACTCCAATCGCGTCTAAAATCTCCGCGGTATGAAATCCTACTTTAATATCCATCGAGGTGGGAACTTCTACATCCGCAGAAATTTGAGAAAGTACTACGGAACGAACTCCTTCTAAACCGGCGAGTAACGCCATCGTAAACGTAGTTGCGCCAAAACAATGAGCTACTACTTGAATCTTATCTACTTTGGTGAGTTCTCTTACTTTGTTGACGGCTGCCGGATAATCTTTAGTAGCGATTGCGTCTCCAGTGTTTGGAAGAGGAGCCGAAGGAAGAGCGATCGAAGTTCTATAGTCGAAGAGCCAAACGTCGTATCCATTTTCAAACAGATATTCTAAAAGATTTGTATCGATCGTATCGATGCTAAAAATCAAACTAGAAACACCTAAACCGGGAGATAACAGAACTGGTCCTTTGTTGCCACCCTTATATCTTAAAAGTCTTAAGTCGGCTCCGTCTTCTGCTTTGAAAAAATGAACCTCGGGAGAAGAAACCCTGAGAGGTCTTTTGGTTCTAGGTCTTGCGTCCTTATCCCAAGGAACGATGGAACTTGCTACTCCACCATAAACGTCATATAACACACCCGCAAAAAAAGAACCGAACTTTGCCAATCCTTGGATTGTATCTATTAGAGATTTTGCATGAATGACTTTCATCGTAGTCATTTGTTTTGCAAAGTCTTCTGGAAGGATATGTAAAATCCCTTTTCCTAAAACGGGAGAATTTTCGGTTTCACCTTCGTAAATCGTAGTGAAGAGCGTGCTTGTGTCTCTCCAGACGTTTGTAAGTCCGTCGTTTTGGATCCATTTAGCTCCTACAAAAAAATATTTTTTACCTTCTTCCGTGTTGAGAATCATACGATAGACCATGTTTCTCGTTTCTACTTTGTCTTCTCTGGAAATAAAAAGTAAAAATTCTCCGTTCGTTACAGTGATTACGTCTTTGGAAAGAACGGGAGCTTTTACGGTACCGAATAACGTTGCCTTATGATCCGGGTTACCGATCATATCATTTAAGTTTTCGCTTCGGATTGTTAGTAGAAATTCTATGGAAGAACCTTCGTCCTTACCGATTTGATAACCTCTTTCTGTGTCTTCTTTGGATTGGGTGGAAAAAAATCCTTTCATACATTCCGTGAATTCGATGCCTAATGTTTTTTCATCCGGAACGTTTGTATGTTTGGGATACGAAGGAAGATTGTAATTGATTGTAAGACCTTTTTGAACGATTAGTTTTTCGCAGGCTCTTTCCGAGATCGCGCAGATTGTAAGTAGTGGATTAACACCTAAAGATCTAGGAATTACAGAACCGTCCATGATGTATAGTCCGTTATACGTTTCTTTTCCGCTTTTGCCGGAATAAACCTGGCAATTTTCGTTGACTGCAGAAGTGGAAGCGTCGTCTCCCATTGGACAACCACCGAGAGGATGTACAGAAATTAAATCTTGGTCCGTTAGACGATTCCATACGGGATTTTTAATATAGGTTCCTTGGAGTGGAACCGTCGCTTCTTTTAGTATGGTGCTGATTTTTTCAAAGATCGGCTTTTTACCAACGTTCGGCCAGGAAATTCTCAAACGATCGTTTTGAAGAAACATCTTTCCGTCGTTCCCATCGTGTGCCATTACTAAATAAGTCTGAGTGTTTTTTACCGCACCTTTATAGGAACCTAGAATAAAACTTAAGAATATTCTAATTTTCTCAATTATCCATTGAAAAAAACCTTTTTTGGTTTTCACTCCTGTGAGTTTAGACGCAATCGCAAAAATTTCTGGCAGTTGACCTCGAATTGCGCCTGGGATAGAACCTTCCTCTATGATCATTCCTTCGTTTAAAGGTACACCTTCACGTGTATCAATGACTCCTGTAATACAAGGGCCTACGTCTGTGTTTGTTTTTTTAGAACCGAAACCGATTCCGTTGATCGTAGTATTTCCATTATAAGAAAAACCTAACATATCTCCATTCCCGCTAAAACGAACTCCTACAGAGTCGGAGACGTTGAGTCCTTTTTCTTTGGAGCGAAGCAGGATTTCGGTAGAACCTAAAGAGCCTGCGGAAAGAATTACGGTTTTAGCTCGGATAAATAATTCGTCTTTACTGAATTTTTCTCGGTCAAGTCCAAGTGGAACAAAATGAATCAGCCAAGAATCTTCTTGTTTTTCGATATAACTTACTTTTACTTCCGTAAAAATCTGAGCGCCGAAGTTTGCTGCATCTGGGAGGTAATTCATCAGAGTTGTATTTTTAGAAGATACGTTACAACCGGTTACACAATCTCCGCAATTTGTACAAGCTTCTTGTTTAACTCCAACGTGATTGATTTTGGATTGGAACGTTACGTTAATCGGAGTAGGATAAAATTCTTTCTTTAAAAAAGAAGCGGATGTTTTCAGTGCTTGGTGTTTGGCGAGATTTCGATATTGATTCGGGATTGGGTTTGGTCTTAACATTTCTTCTGCGAGAGAATAATACGGATCTAATCCGTGTTTACTTGCTTCTTCTCGAATGTTTTTAGGCCAAGCCGGATCTTGAAACACTTCCGGAACTGCTCTAAGACTTACGTTAGCGTTGATAAGCGAAGTGCCTCCCAAACCACAACCTACTAAAACGTTAATGTCCTTGTTAAAATGAAAATCAAACAGACCATTTTTAGGGCCGATTTGTTTGTCTTCGTAATTTGCTTGTACTTCTTCTAAAGCAGAGATTTCTTTATTTGGAAATTCTCCCGGTCTGATTTCTTTGCCTCTTTCTAAAAGACAGACCTCAATTCCGGCTCTGGAAAGCCTGGATGCTGCGATTGCACCGCCATAACCGGATCCGATGACTACCGCTTCGTATTGATTTTTAATTTTTTCGATGGGTTGGGATATTTTCTGAATCAATGTTTTTGCCTGGATTAAATTGGCAGAACATTTTCAAAAAAGAGAAATATTGCAAGAAAAATAGCGATATGTAACTTTGAATATTTTAATTTTCTATAAGTGGTTTCAAACATTCGGATAAGTTATGTTAGCCGATTTTTCAACTACTTTCATTGTAAATGACGACTTGAATTATTTTTTGTCACTACGAAACACTTTATTTAAAATTCCTCCGAAAGGTTATGTAGAATTTTTATTTTGAAACTAACTGATAAGCTGAAAATAAATGGTCGATGAGATTGTCTTGTTTGGTGAAGGATTGTTCTGTGTATTCTAAGATCAAAATCTATCGTAGAATTTGAAAATGTGGGAACTCGTACAATCTAAAGATCTACTGTAAAATTTTAAAATGTAGGAACTCATACAATTTTAAAGGACGATAAAAGCCGCTATAAAAGCTTATAACTGCTAAGTAGACTTAATTTGTGGGAACTACCTCATTTAAAAAATCACTCGTAGTTGTTTGTAAAAACGTGCGAGTTCCCACAAATTTTGTCTCATACGGTTTGCAAATGAAGAATCGAGTGAAAAAATTTTGTAATAGTTCCCACCTTAAACGGTTTTGAAGTTGGCTTTTTAATTTACTGACCCGAGTTATGACCCGGTTAGATTTCTGAATATTGTACTTGGAATTGACTTAGGATTTTAAGTTCGAAAGGTTGATGAATAAAATAGAGTTATTGAAAAATTCCATAGTGAAGATTCGTAAAATTGCTTCAATTGTCCATTTCAATCCAATACAAACAGATCAAGAATTAATTTTTCAACAACTCTAATCTATATGTTCGTTTGATTTTATTTAAAAAATCTAAATTTTCAGAATCTAAAAAAAGGAAAAGTATATGTCACAACCAATTTCAAACCTAATTTCTTATGGTTGGGATCCGAACACATATTTAGAAGAACCGAAACTTGCCGAAGGTTTGAAACCGGGCCGTGTACTTTCTGTTTATGGAGAATATTCAAAAATTATAATAGAGCAAGGTGAACGGAAAGGTATTTTTTCAGGAGTTTTGGCGGCTTCCGGAGAATCGGTTGTAACTGGAGATTGGGTACTCGTAAGAGAAATCGAAGGAGACGAACTTTGTATCGTAGAAAAAATTCTTCCCCGAAAAACTTTTTTAAAAAGAAGTAATCCAGGAAAAAGAAAAGGTTCCCAGGCGATTGCATCAAACATAGATCTTTTACTGGTGATTATGGGTCTGGACAACGACTATAGTCCGAGAAGAATAGAACGTTATTTGTTCTTGGCGAAGATTAGCGGAGCACAAGTTACAATCGTTTTAAATAAAAAGGATCTTTGTACGGATCCTGAAAATAAGTTTACGGAAATTAAAACAATCGCTGGAGAAACACCGATCGAAATGATTTCGGCTTTGGATCTGAAACAGACTCAAACAATTTTACAATGGACCGGCCCTGGAAAAACGATCGCGTTTTTAGGATCTTCTGGTGCGGGAAAGTCCACTATCATTAACTCTTTGTTAGGTGAAAATATTCAGAAAACCAACGATGTAAAAGTTTCCGACGGAACAGGAAGGCATACTACAACTCGCAGAGAATTGTTTCTTTTACCATCGGGAGGGGTTCTTATGGACAATCCAGGAATCAGAGAAGTAGGTTTGTTTTCGGAAGGAAATGAAGAAGAACTTGAAGAAATTTTTCCGGAAATTGCAATGGCCGCGGAAGAATGTCGTTTTAACGATTGTTCTCACAACGAAGAACCCAATTGTGGAGTTGTCGCGGCTGTAAAAGCTGGAAGAATCAGTGAAGATAGATACTTTTCTTATTTAAAACTTTCGAAAGAATTAATGGCTTACCAAGCCTTGAACGATCCGGAAGAAGCCAGAAAGAAAAAACAAAAAGATAAACAAATGTCCAAAGCTTTACAGAAGAGACTTAAGGATAAGGGTAGAAAGTAGTAACTACTACAAATTACGTCACTTAGGGTTTTTAAAAAATTTTTTAAATATTAACGTAGTTCTACGTAAAAAAACCGGGGCGAATCCGGCTTGCCACAGGCAGCCGGACCGGGCTCTTAGCTCTGGTCAAGTTATTGTGAAACTATAGAATCAGATTCAATTTTCATAAAATATCAATAACTTGATCCTAAAACGCTTTCGTAAAAAGCGTTTTGCTGAGTTAACGCGCCCCGAGAAACTCAGCGAATGCCTCTCTAAGGATCGGCATTCAGGAAAGCGTTGTGCTTTAGTTCATTCATCGATCCCTTTCGCGTTAATTTAACGTGAAGCAGGACGTAAAAAGATTCGTTTTATAAAAACCTGATTTTTCCATAAAAAATAAGTGAGGAACTCCCCGACTCGAGTCACAAAAAATGAATGTTTAAAGATCTGTAATGCGACTTAACCTGCGGAAACTACCACAGAGAAAGTTTCCCCTCTGAAATCTGATTTCTATCTACTAAAACCTGGGAACTACTATTTTTAGAAAATTCTTTCTCATTTTCTTACGCCGAACTCACGTTAATTTAATACTACTGATCTCTATAAAATTGAGTACCGTTGATTCTATCATAAAACGCTGATTCTATGTAAAATATTAGGTACTTTATTATATAGTTATGAGTAACCCCTATAAAATCGAGTGTGATAAAAATTTATGGCGAAGTACTATTTCAACGCAAAAGACTGAGTAAAGTTATTAAAGTAGTAAAGTGGCCGATTAACAAAACTGCTTCAATCAACCGTTTCCATGAAATAGTTGACTCTATTTTAATGTTCAAGTTTAAGAATCTATTTTTTTATCGTTTAAATTTATAGAATAGAATGTTGGAATTGTAAGTTTAAGAAGAGATTTGTTTCAAAATTTATGATAGGATCAATAGGGGTAAAAAAAAGATTTTTACTCCTAAAATAGATTTCGTAGAATAGATCCAAAATCGCCTTTCCCAGTTTTTCGGTTTTTACTTTTTTGAATATGAGATTTTTATTATTATGTATCATATTTCTATTTCATTATTCTCTAATGGCCGAATCTTTATCTCCGGTTTCGGGAAAAATTTCACAGCTGCAGAAAGATTCTTCTTTGAATTTGTTTGTGTATTACTTTAGCGATAAGTCGGACGAAAATTTTCGAGAAAGAATATTTGCGAGGGATTCTTCTCTTCCTTTTCAAAATATTCCTGCGCAAGTGTTTTCGCTCGGTTTTACAAATAATACGGTCTGGTTTTATACTCCTTTAAAAAACGATACCGAAAAAGATTACCGTGGAAAATTCGAAATTTTTAATCCTTATTTGGAAGAAGTAGATATTTTCTATCGATACGGTCCTAAGGATTCGATTGATGAAATTCTTGCGGGAACAAATCGTGTTTACGAAAAAAGTTTTCCCGCGCTAGATTTTTATCTTCGTCCTGGAGAAGAAATTCAAATCGTTTGTAAAATCAAAAGTGGAACTCCTATGCGAATACCTATCGTATTGGAATCGGAGGAAAAATTCGATTTTACGAAACTATCCAGATCGATTCTATTCGGATTGACTTTAGGGTTTGGGATCGCAATGGGTTTGTATAATTTTTCGTTGTACATGTTTTTCAGGACTAGATCGTATTTATATTATTTTATTATGATTTTATTTTCTACGGTTTATTTAACTTCTTGGGACGGGTTGGTTTCTCCTCTTTTTAAACCGAATTATGGGCGATATTATCTCCCCTTTATACTGATTCTTTTTTATACCTCCGCTTTGTTTCTTTTTCTTTTTTCCATGGAGTTTTTATATCCTGAAAAAAAAGAAAAATATGTGAAAATTATAATGTTCTTATATGTAATCGTTAATCTTATTTTAATACCTTTTTCTGTTTTTTATCCTACTCAATTAAATCGGGTTTCTTATTATCTGGGACTGATCAATAATCTAATCATTGTTTATTTTTGTATCGTTAGAATTAGGGACGGTTTTAAGTCTGCAAAAAATTTTCTGATCATTCATCTTGTATTTCCTATCGCCGGAGTTCTGACAAATTTAAGCGCGTTCGGAGCGATTTCGATCGATTCTCTTTCGCTTCATCTTTTAAAACTGGCGTTTATTTCTCAGTCCGTTCTTTTTTCGGTTATGCTCGTGCAGAGAATTAAAGAATTGGAATTTAGACTTAAGGATGGTTTACAATCTGAGATTCATAAGAACATCGTACTTCTTAAAAAAGAAATCCAACAAAGAAGAGAAACCGAATGGGAATTGATTCAAGCCAAAGAGGTCGCCGAAAAGGCTTCTAAGGTCAAAAGTAGTTTTCTTGCAAACATGAGCCACGAGATACGGACTCCAATGAACGGCGTTTTAGGGATGGTTCAGCTTTTGGGGACAACTAAACTCAACGACGAACAAAAAGAATACGTCGAAGTTCTTTCTGTTTCCGCCAAATCATTGTTACAGATTATCAATGATATTTTAGATTTTTCTAAAATTGAAGCAGGAAAAGTTATTTTAGAAAGGGAAGTTTTTTCGATTCGTTCTGTTTTGGACGAAATTCACGATCTTTTATTTCCTCTTGCAAAACAAAAAGAGATCGACTTTCGTTTAGAAGGTAAATCAGAAATTCAAGAATACGTTTACGGGGATCCGCTTAGGCTTCGACAGATTTTATGGAACCTTGCGGGTAATGGAATTAAATTTACGAATCGTGGAGAAGTAGTTCTTAAGGTGGCTCAAAAAAATATTTCTAAAGATGGCGTATCCATAGAGTTTACAGTTATGGATTCAGGAATCGGAATTCCTTTGGAAAAACAAAAACAGGTCTTTGAAGCGTTTTCTCAAAACGATACATCTACCGCTAGAAAGTTCGGAGGTTCTGGCTTGGGACTTAGCATAACAAAACAGCTCATAGAACTTCAAGGCGGAGTTTTAAAATTAGAAAGTCAAGAAGGTGAGGGTTCTAAGTTTACGTTTACGATTGATTATGATATTCCTTCTATTTTGGAAATAGAAAAAATTCTTGAAGCGGAAAAGACGAAGGATCTGGAAAAATCTTTTCAGGATGTTGTATCTAAGAGCACTCGAATTCTAGTTGCGGAGGATAATGAAACGAATTGTCTTTTAATCGAAAGGGCTCTTAAAAAATTAGGATATGATCCGACGGTAGTGCATAACGGTAGGGAAGTGATTGAAAGAATGCAGTTGGAAACTTTTGATATAATACTTATGGACATTCATATGCCGGAAGTGGATGGGATTGAAGCTACAAAATGGATTCGTTCAAAAAATCAAAATTCGAAATTTCCTATTATCATCGCTTTGACGGCGGATGCGATCGAAAGTAGTAGAGAGAAATATATTTCTAAGGGAATGAATGATTGTCTAACTAAACCTTTGGATTTGCCAATTCTTAAAAGTACTCTTGACCTATGGTCTAATCGAGTAGACGTTTCTCATTGGAAATTGTAAGTAGCAATTTTATTTAGCATGAATTTTGCGTAAAAAAGTTTGCCGAATTCGGACCTCACTTTCAGCTCCAGTCAATAAATTGCATGAAAGAAACGTAATACGATATTTTGTCTTAAGTACAATATAGAACGCGATCCGTAGAGAGCGTTCTGCTGGTTTCTCTATGTTTTAAGCGCTTTTGCATCGGATTTTATCTATCTAACGTGAGTTCGACGTAAGAAAATTGGGGCGAATCCGGCTTGCCACAGGCAGCCGGACCGGGCTCTCAGCTCTGGTCAATAAATTGCATACAGGAAACATAATACAACAATCGTATTTAGATTCAATTTATTGCCCCTAAAACGCGACCCTGCAGAGCGACCCTTAGGGAGTGATGCATTGAGTTTCAGGAGAGCGTTTTGCTTTAGTTCATTCATCGATCCCTTTCGCGTTATGCCCTGCTCACGTTAAACGGCAATATTTAGGAATTCAATTTTATATCAGTTGGAAAAGATTCATGTTATATTTAAATATTATAAATAAGAGTTGTTAAAAAATTCATGGTGAAGACTAGAAAACTGTTTCAATTATACATTTCTATACAAAGGATGGAGAATTTATTTTTCAACAATTCTTATTTTTGTAGTTTCTTTTAAACTATTTTAGATTGTAAACGTATATTCGAAAACCGTTTTGCTTTTGAGAACATTTTATTTTTATATACACAAAAATAGTTTTTAAACTTTCAATTCTAAATTCGGTTCTTTAAAAGACATAAAAGAATATAGATCTTTCAGATCGATATTTCCGCCGGAAAGAGTTGTGATCTTATCTAATCCTGAAAAAACCATTTCAAAAACGTTGTATCGGAATTTATCTAAAAAAATCCAACCTTGAGGCGAAGAAGCATATAGTTTTTTCTCTTCCAGTAGTTTCTCAAAAAGTATTACTCCTAGAGAAGATCTAGGATCATAATTTTCTAATATTCTAAAGGTTTCATTTAGAGAAGCCGAATTGTCTTTTGGGATTCGGGCGCTTTTTAAAAAATTCAACATTCTAGTAATTATAAAAAGAGAATAAATATCTTCCCTATCAAAATGTTCGGAGGAAATTGCCATAGAAGTTAGTCTTGCAAGAAAAATGTCCGATTCGTTTCTTTCCGGAAAGTTGGATGCAATTGGAGAATTTGGAGTCAGGTAAAAAAGAGATGCCCCCATTAAAACTGGTTGTCCCGCGTTAAACCGAAGTGTTTGAATCATGGATTCCAAAGTTTCCATCGGAAGTCCGAGAATTTGATAAGAGGTAATTTGAAATCCGAGTTCAAATCCTTCTTGAACGATCTGAAGATATTTTTCAATCGTATGAGGTCTTTTGGTGGTTTCTCGAACGAGCTTATCCGAACTGACTAACGCTAAGTTCAAATTTGTAAATCCCGCTTCTTTCATTAAACGGAGAAGTTCTGGATCTAAACTGATATAAGAGATTCCGTTCATAGCCACAAACCGAACGTCTTTTTTCGGAAAGGTATCAATCAATTTTTCACAGAGTTGTTTCATTTCCGGACGAAAGAAAGTTAAGTTGTCATCTTCGAAATCGAATACTCGGTAACCTGATTCGTAGGATTTTTTAATTTCGTTTAACACACGTTCTATGGTGTTCCTTCTATATTTGGTTCCGAAAGTCGTGTGAACCGAACAAAAACTACAACGATGCGGACAACTTCTGGAGGTAATGATAAAACGCATCGGTTTTCCTTCGAAAAGATAATGCACTTTCGATAAGGAAGAAAGATCGGGAGGAGGTAGATCTTGAATTGCGAAATTATCTCCAATCGGATTTAGATACATTTTTCCGTTCTTTTTCCATCCGAGAGATCTAACGAGGGCATAACGTTGTTCGTTTTGAAATTCATTTAAAAAGTCGCAGATTGCTCTTTCTCCTTCTCCTCGAATGATGAAATCTACGTTCGGATTTGAAAGCATCAATTCGGGACAGGCGGAAACATGGGAACCTCCCATCAAAACGGGAACATTTAAAACTTTTTTTATCTCTTCCGCAGTTTTTAAAGCTTCTCTATAATAAGGAGAAAACAAAGAGGAAATTCCCACGAGATCCGGGTTCAAGGATTTTACTTCTTTTGATATATCTTCATAAGAAGCGCCGAAATGGAAATATTCAAAAAACGTTGAGAACGGACTTTTATCCGGAACCGGATAGTATTCTTTTAGATATTTGAGTTCGTTTGGAATAGGAATCGTTCTCCTTCCGGCGAGTTTGTCTCCTAATCCTCTATGAAAATCTCTGATTATAACTTCTACGTTGGGTAAAAATTTTTGTATAGCTCCTTTGAGATAACAAAGCCCGATCGGTTGTAATCGAATATCGGTATCATAAAAATCTTCCACCGGAGGCTGAATAAGCAGTAGCCGCATGTCGTCATAGGAACAGAAGGAATTACAAGATCAAGTCACTTCATTTTATTCTAAGACTTGACCTAAAGTAAATTTCAAGTTATACTTCGCGCGCGATGGAAAGAAAAGATAGAATACCTTATAAACCTACACAACCGAGTATGGATCTAAGTAAATTGTTGGTTCGATTTGCAAAAGATACTTCGGTGGGAACCTTAGAAACGGTCCGCTTCATTTTGAGTGAATCCTTGGATTGGTCTTCCAAACGGTTATCCGAACTTTCGGGTACACCTTTGGTTCAGAATACCAGTTTGGCCGAGTTTTTTTTCAAATCCGGAGAGGTCCTGAAAAACGCAGGTGAAAAAACGGAACAGGGATTGACGGATGCTCTGGTTTCCACTGCAAATGCGATGCAGATAGCGTTAGACGCACTTGAAAATGCAGATGAAGTCGTTAAAAGAACCCTTTTTGAGAATATTCCGGTTTCCAGTATCGTAGGTCAATCTTTTGCAGGAATTGTGACTACTTCCCAGATTCAGGCTTCTTTTAGACTAGAAGGTAAAGATACAGAATATCAAGAAATTCTAATGGACTGGAAAAGTTCGAAATTACCTCGTCTGATTTTATGTATTCCAGGTCTTTTTTGTGACGAAGGACTTTGGAATACAAACGGAGAAATTCCACTTTCGGAAACGATAAAAGAATGCGGTTATTATCCCGTTTATCTTCGGTTTAATCCCGGAATTCATCTTTCTACGAACGCAAAAAAAATGTTGGATCTTGTAGAAAATCTTCTAAATTCTCCGGAACTGAAAGATAAAACGTTAGACGTCATATCTTACAGTCAGGGAGGTTTGATTTTCAGAAGTGCTTTGTATCAGTCCAAACGAAATGGTTCCCAGTTCTCAAAAAGGATTCGTCATGCGCTTGTGATCAATTCTCCCGATGGAGGATCGTATATCGAAAAGATTGGTTTTTGGTTGGGACTTGGAGCGGAGTCGTTGCCGATTCTTCCGGTTCATATTTTAGGTTTTATCGGAAATCAGAGAAGCGACGCAATCAAAGATCTTTCTCATGGAATCATACGAGAAGAGGATTGGATTCAGAACGATCAGATGAAAAGATACTTAAACGATTTGTACTTTGGAGAACTTGATGACATAAACGCGACTCAAATTTATAGTTTGGTGACAGAGACAGAATCCAAATGGTCTTCTTGGATTGGAGACGGGATCGTGGAAAAACCGAGTCTTACTTTGTTAAGCGATAAAGTGTATCGAAAAAAATCGAACCCAGAATCGCGGGTTCATTGTTTGTTTGGAACTTCTCATTATCAGGTCATGGCACATCCGCAGACTAGTAGGATTTTACGAGAAGTATTAAACGACCGAATGAATTCATGACTATAAAGATTTTTTCGTAAGTTATTTGTATTCATGCCGAACTGAAACGATATGATTCGGAACTGCATAATAAAATACCCAATCCGAAATAGTTTACATTTTAATAATGCAAATTCAGGCGTAAGAAAACCGAAGTGTGGCGAATACTATAATAATACATTAAATTCTTAAAATTGTTTTTTTAAAAACTTGCCCGATGATGTCTGCTAATTTTTCTGAGTTTCAGAACCGATTTTTAAATTTAAACTGTAAACGTCTTTCTTTGGAAAAATTTAAAATGAATATTAAAGAAGCTTCTATTCTGGATTTACCGGAAATTGCCAAACTCTTTGACGAGTATCGTCAATTTTATAAACAAAAATCGGATTTAAAGGGTGCGGAAAAATTTATCGAAGAAAGAATTCTTAAACAAGAATCTAAAATTTATCTTTTAATGGATGGAAATACTTGTTGTGGTTTTACTCAGCTCTATCCGATATTTACCTCCTTATCTATGAAACGGGCTTGGATTTTAAATGATCTTTTTGTTGGACCGAAACATCGTAAAAAAGGAGGAGGTAGGGCCTTGATTGAGGAAACGGCTAAACTTGCGAGAGATACGGGAGCGAAGTATATTCAATTGTCGACAGCTTTTGATAATCATACCGCCCAAAAATTATACGAATCGATCGGTTTTGTAAAAGACGAAGAATTTCTTTATTATACTTGGGTTGTATAGTATATTTAAATTTTATAATGTATGTCTGAGGAAGGATATTTAAACTCTAGGACTACTCTAAAGGTCTGTCAACGTTGTGGACAGACCTTCGGCTGTGGCGCAGCTTTTTATTCCTGTGAATGTTTTTCTGTAAATTTGTCGTCTGAGGTTCGAAATCAAATCAAAGAAAATTACGATGACTGTATTTGTATTCTTTGTTTGAAAGAATTGGAAAGGTCTAAAAAAAAGGAATGAGAATCAACTTATCTTTTTTGTGTAAGATCTAAAAATGGAATTTTAAATAATGGTATTCAATGGAATTTGAATTCAATACACTTATCTTATCCGTATTAATCATACTCAGCATCGGACTTTTAAGAATTTCATCCAAGTTTGGAGTACCTTCTCTGTTGTTGTTTTTAATGATGGGAATGGCAGCAGGTTCGGACGGTCCGGGAGGAATCGATTTTGATAATCCGATTCTTGCAAGACAAGTAGGTTCCATAGCATTGGCGTATATCCTCTTTTCAGGAGGATTAGAAACAGAATGGCAAAAGATCAGACCGGTTCTCTGGAAGGGAATTATTTTAGGCAACTTAGGAGTGTTGATTACTTGGGCCGTAATGGGGCTGTTCTCTGTTTATGTTCTAGGATTTTCACCGGTTATAGGATTTTTGTTGGGAGCCGTAGTATCATCTACGGATGCGGCGGCCGTCTTCAATGTATTAAGAACTAGAAATACGGGAATGAAAAAAGGACTGACTTCGTTGCTCGAGTTAGAGTCCGGAAGTAACGATCCGTTAGCCGTTCTTTTAACCGTAAGCATATTGAGTCTTTTAGGCCCCCGGGTACCGAAAGCGGAAGAATTAGTATTTCATATTATTGTACAGTTTTCAGTTGGATCAGTGGCGGGAGCCTTGTTTGGATATTTAATCTATAAAGGACTCAATCGAATTAAGTTAGAATACGAAGGATTGTATCCAGTATTGATTTCCGCTTCCGTATTATTTGTATATTCTGCCACGGAGTTGATAGGAGGAAATCCGTTTTTGGCTGTTTATATTGCTGGGCTTGTATTAGGAAATCAATCCTTTGTTCATAAACGGAGTAATTTACGATTTTTAGATGGAATCGCTTGGTTGATGCAGATCGTAATGTTCTTAACGTTAGGTTTGCTTGTTTATCCAAGTAGAATTCCCCCACTTTTCGGAACTGGAATTTTATTTTCATGTTTTTTAGTATTCTTCGCAAGGCCGATTGCAGTGTTTATTTCCTTAATCAGATCCGGGTATAATTTCAAAGAAAAATTATTAGTGTCCTGGATCGGACTCAGAGGCGCGGCGCCGATTATACTTGCTACGTTCCCGTTTGCTCAAGGGGTGGAGGGATCGGATAAAATTTTTCATTTAGTATTTTTTACGGTGCTCGTTTCTTTACTGATTCAAGGAACCAGTGTGCCTCAAGTGGTTCGATGGCTCGGACTGGACGCGCCTTTAGAACAAAGAGCTTCTTATCCGTTCGAGTTTGAAAATAGGGAACAGAGTGATTCCAACTTGCTCGAGTTTATCGTACCTTACGGATCGGATACGGTCGGAAAGTTTGTATATTCTTTGAATTTTCCGGAGAATTCGTTGATTACTTTGATTTATCGAGGAGATAAACATATTGTTCCAACAGGAAAAACTAAATTAGAAGAAGGTGATGTTCTTTTGATTCTGACACCAAAAGGGAGTGAAGATAAAATTCGAGAAATTCTATCTAAAATGGATTCAAACCTATCTTAAAATTCAATCCGAAAACGATTGAAGTATAGGGGAACTCAACAGAACGCTCTTTCAAATTCAGTGTTTCGCTCGGTTTTCTTTCACTGATTTATATTATGGAAGTGTAAACTTATTGGATTAGATACTCTATTCTGTAGCGCTGAGTGAAAACAAATTTCTGGATTATTTTGTGATTTCAAAATTGGAATCATCTATGACAAAAGGATAAATCACTAAAATGTTTGGTATCAAACTGTATGAACTTAGGGCAGAAACTTCGATTTTATTTTTTAAACTTTTATCCTCCTTACTTTGGGGCGGGAATTCGGTATAAAAAAATAGGTAAGGATTTTACACACTTTCAATTATCGATGAAACTTCATTGGTGGAATCGAAATCTAGTCGGAACTCATTTTGGAGGTTCGCTTTATTCTATGTGTGATCCTTTTTACATGTTGATCCTTATGGAAAATTTAGGAGAGGGATATATCGTTTGGGATAAGGCCGCAACGATTCGATTTATTGCTCCAGGATTAGGACAAGTAGTCGCGGATTTTGAAATTCCTAAAAAGGAGATAGAAAGGATTCGAAAAGAGGCGGATGAAAAAAGAAAATTAGACGTATTTTTTCAGACTAAAATTTATGATTCTAAAACCGGAAAGGTTGTTGCAGAACTTGATAAAGTAGTTTATGTGAGAAGGAAAGAAAGGATTAAAAAAGAAAAAAACATTATAAAATAATAGAAATATAATATATATTCTAAGCAGTGTAGGTCGAGTTTATAAAACCTACTTCGAACCGATAAGTTTATTTGAAATTTATGTGTGTGAGAGTTTTTGGTCTTTATAAAATTAAGTGTTATGTGTTTTATCCCAAGAACTTGTTTGAAGTGAAAAGGATGGGGTATTTGTTATGTAGTTCTGAGTGAAAAGATATAAGTAATTTATTACATAAGTTCTATTTTTTTTCTATAAAAATGCAAACGCTTCAGTTCTGATAAAAAAACTTTTTGAAAATTGTTAACTTAGATATATTATAAAGTTTTAACTATTGATTTTGAGACTATTACGAAGTTTTGAAATTAATAGTAGTAAAAATTTTAATCGTAAACCCTAAAAGTTACTCGGAAAATAGATTTTAACGTTCAAAAAAAATATTCATAAAGTAATCAAACTAGAATTATTTTGGTCAAATTAGTTTTGAGATCTTGACTCTAAAGATAACTCTTGATATTATTTTCACTTAGAATTTTTGTCGGAACAAAACTTTTGTAAAATGAACAAGTTTTAAGGCAGGCACGATCATTTGTATTGCGTTAGACTTTCTCTGATAAAACCCAACAAAATGGATTGAGATGTTTTTTCTCTTCATAAAATTCCAACGAACTTTTACCAATCGTTTTTTATTTTTGGTCTTATTCTTATCTTTTATATTACCGAAAGGAATTCATTCTTCTCCTGAATCCGAAATCTGCGAGTTTGATCAAATCGAATTTGCTCTCGATCTTGATCCATCAAACGAAGTACCTAAAGAACCCAAAAGGAGTCTCGTTTTTTTACCGAAAGAGAGTTCGTTTTTAAAATTGGGTTTTATCAAAGAGTCGGTCTGGATTCGGTTTAACATTAAACAGTATCCAAGATCCAGATGTTTTTTGAGGATTCCACAAGTAACGTTAGACGGAGCGGCGCTTTTTGCAAAATCTTCCGTTCAAATTACCGGCGATCGTTTTAGATATTCGGAAAGATCCGTAGACGATTATTATCCTGTTTTTTATTTGGAACCTTTAGATATACAAAAAGAAAAGAATCAATATTATCTTTGGATCAAAACGTCTTCTATTATCAACTTTCCAATTTTTTTAGAATCTGGTTTGGAATATCAAAAAGGAAATTATTATAGAAATCTTTTGATTCTTTTTTTGCTCGTATTAAGTTTATTTATTATATTGTTGATTGGTTTTATTTATCGTCAAACTCTTGATCCGGTCTATTTAAGCATCATGGGATTTCTTGTGTTTATAACACTGGAAGGTTGGGTTTGTTTTGCAAACGGATATAAGTATCTATGGCCTAACGTACCTGAATTTCAAAATATCACATCTACGTTATTCGCTTTTTTGGCTCTTGCTTGTTCCGTTTGTTTTATGGTTCAATTCCTTTCACCTTCGCCTCTTCATAAAATTTTTCGTTTTCTGTTATTCGGAACTGTGATCGTAGTCGTATGTTTGGCGATTTTGTCCTCTTTTGTTTTGGATCGCGCCTTGGTGATAAAAATTCTTTCGTGGACATTTGTTTGTATTTCGGTTTTAGTTTTAGTTTCTACCTTTTCCGTAATAAAGTCTTTTTCTCCTGCTAGAAAAATAATTTTATGTATGATTCCTATTATCGGAAGCGGATTGATTACAATTTTATACTATTTAGATTTACTAAAATATAATGAGTACTATGTGCACGCTTATTTATTATCTCTTCCTTCGATTTATATAGTAATTACGGTAAGTCTAAAAGATCGGGAAAAATTCGTAAAAAGGAAATTTTTAAGCCGTGCTTACGATATACGTCAGATGCAGGAAAAATTGAATCTTCCGGTTCAAGTGCAGGGTCAAAATAAAACTCCTTCACTTCAATTCAGTTTAGATTATCTGTTAAGAGTAGAGCGAATTTTTAAGAATCCGGAATTAAGTAAAAAAGATTTTGCGGAAATTCTCAGGATTGCGCCTAACGATTTAGATCGGTTTGTCCAGGAATTTTCTAACCTTCAGTCGTTTGAAATTTACGTCAATCGATACAGAGTAGAAGAGGCAAAACATCTTTTGAAGACTAGAAAGGATCTAAAATCTTCAGAAATCGCACATAGATCTGGTTTTGTTTCTGGTAGGGAAATGGAAAAATCTTTTAAAACCTTAACCGGAATGACTTCTGCCGAATACAAATTGATGCTGTTTCCGGATTCTATTTAAAAAAATTACTACTGAATTTTATTTTCCCATTGAATGTTATAGTTTTAAAAAGATAGTTTTGCCGATGCGAGATTTTAAATTAAACGTCGGGTAATCTGTAAAATGCGTTTGTTATTTATTTTTATCTGTTTTGTTGTACTTAACGTATATTCGTTGTACTCAAAAGAGTTGGAAAAGTCCGGATTTATTTCTAGTCAAAAATCCGATTCAATTTTACAATTGGAAGATTTTGATTCCTTAGAGCGGGCTTTAAAAGAATCGGAATTGTATTACCAAAAACTTCCTTCCAATTGGAAAACTCAAGTTCGACAAATTTCGTATCATAAAAATCAAATGTTAAAATCCTTGAAAGTTTTAAAAAAAATTCTTCGAGAAAGAAACCCAGAGTCTAGAAAAATCCAATTTCAAAATTCGTTTTTACTTTTAGAAACAAAAGACGAAACTCTTGGAAGAATTACTGCATATTATGAAGTTATAATAGAGGGAAGGTTTTATCCAGAAGGAGATTTTATTTATCCAGTTTTGGAAATTCCTTCCGATTTAATCGTAAAAAAGGAAGGAAATGAAAAATCGGTTGGTAAAATTGTAAATGAAGTTTTTGTTCCGTATGAAACTAGAACGGAATTGTCTCATTCTTCGGTTTGGAAGAATCGATCAAAAGCGATCGTATACGTCAAAATCGTGGATTTACATCTCGCACAATTGGAAGGTTCGGCTCTTGTAAAAGTTCCAGATCATACTCCATTTCGCATAACGTATTCGGCGGATAATGGAAAGGAATATCTGAGTCCCGCGGAATCTCTAAAGGGAATTTGTAGTAGTTTGATTCCTTCCGATTTAAAAAATTGTATTCTTAAATATCCCAAAGAGGTCGAAGCGGCGATCCTCAAAAATCCAAGATATATTTTTTTTAAACGAGAATCTTCTGCGCCTCGAGGAAGTGGGGGTATTGAATTGATTCCGAAACGATCCGTTGCGATGGATCCTGGGATTCCTTTGGGGATTCCTGTTTTGATTTCTTTTGAATCTTCTGTTTTAACTGAAAAAAATAGAATCGTATTTGTACATGATCGAGGATCTCAAATTACGGGACATGGTCGTTTGGATTATTTTTTGGGGACCGGTGAAACGGCTGAATATCAAGCTGGGAGAGTCAACACTCAAGGAAAAATTTTTTTGATCCTGCCTAAGAAATAAAGGACTTATCTCTTTTAAGTTAAGAATTGTCGAAAGACTTTTTCAATCGATTAACGTGGGTTAGACGTAAGATAAGCGGAAAGAAGCTATTTTAACGTGAGTTCGACATAAAAAAACCGGGGCGAATCCGGCTGCCATAGGCAGCCTCTCAGCTCTGGTCAATAAATTGCATACAGGAAACATAATACAACAATCGTCTTTAGATTCAATTTATTGACCCTAAAACGCTTTAATAAAAAGCGTTTTGCTGAGTTCAAACGCGACCTGTCGAACGACCCATGGGGAGTGAGACACTGAGTTTGAGGAGAGCGTTTTGCTTTAGTTCATTCATCGATCCCTTTCGCGTTACGCCCTGCTCACGTTATTTTAATGTAAACTCAACAAAAAAGAATTCTTTAAAAGTATGAGTTCCTACAATTTTAGAATTGGTTCGTAAAATCGTGATTTGTGGTAGTTCCCACAAAAAATGTCACATTGCGAATTTTTAAACATTTATTTTTTGTAATTTAGGATTTGTAAGAGTTCCCACATTTTTTACGGAAAAATCGAATTTTAGAACGAACTGCGTTCAATTTATGATCATAATTAAACATAAGCATTGAGTAAAATTTGCAGTAATTTGAAAAAAATTGTAAATTTGAGGAATTTTTTTCTTTTTTCAATTGACTAAAATTGTGCGCTGCAATATAAAAGGATTGTGCGACGCACAAGAAAAGTAACGATCTTAAGGAGAAAAATTGAATGGAAAAGCAAATTCTAGATGTTCTAAATGCGGGTCTGGGACTCATCAAAGCTAGTCAAGAAGGTCTGGGTAAAGCGAAAGCTGATCTTGAAAAAACCTATTTGGAACTTGTCACAAAAGGAGCTTCTGATAATTCTGAGGCAACTGTAAAAATCCGTGAAACCGTTGATAAAGTTATCAACGATATTAAGGAAGTGACTTCCGTTGCTGGCAAAAACTATGAAGAAACCAGAGCTAAAATCATCGAGAACTACAACAAAATCACCGAAGAGATCAAAAACAAAATCCCTGAAGGTCAAATCGAAGCCGTAAAGGCAAAAATCAACGAAGTGGCAGAGGCGATCAAAAATACTACTGCCGGAAAAGCTACCGTTTCTAAATAAGAATCGTAACTTTCTCTCTCGGGCGGGATTTTAACCCGCCTGAATCCTTTCCAAACTTACTATTAGCTTTAAACTCAACTTTTTTATTGTATTCTGACTTTATAAATATATTCATAAAATAGAATATGATTGAGAATATTAAAAATCGGAACGATTTAAAACGTCCCCTCGTTTTTGCACATCGAGGTTTTAGCGGAGAATTTCCGGAAAATACTATGATCGCGTTTCAAAAGGCGATTCGCGAGAAAGTGGATCTGATCGAATTGGACGTAACTCTTTCCGAAGATAGAGAAGTTGTTGTCATTCACGACGACGATTTGGATCGAACTACAAAGTTGGTAGGAAATGTTCGTAAATTTAAATCAGAAATATTAAGCGAACTCGACGCTGGTTCATGGTTTGATCGAAAATTTAAAAAAGAAAAAATCCCCTTCTTAAAAGACGTATTACGTTTAATTCAAAAATCCAAGACCGATTTAAATATAGAAATCAAATCAACCGCACTTGATTCTTACATAAATGAAAATTCTATCGAGTTGAATGTCTTACATTTGATTCGTAGATTTCAAATTTCTCATCGAGTTGTAATTTCCTCTTTTTCTTGGGAATGTTTAGAAAGAATTAGAAATATAGATTCACAAGTAAAATTAGGTGTTCTTGTTGGAGACGGAAGTGGAAACGTTTCAGAAGCGGTTATTTTTGGTGAAAAAATCAAAGCTTGGAGTATTCATCCTTCTATGGAAGACGCTTCGGAAGAAAATTTAAGATCAATATCTGAAAAAAATTTTCTAAGCGTAATTTATACGGTGAACGAAAAAAAAGATATGAAACGATTTTTAGATTTTGGAGCGGACGGTCTTTTTACGAATTTCCCAAAAACTATGAAGAAGTTGATAAATCAATATTCACGTTAGTTGTGTTTGATAGATTTTTTATATACTAGAGTGGTCTAAAAATTCTATAGTGGGATTGACAAATAATTGATTCTGAAGATTTGGAAATTATATTGTTTGGTCTATATAATAAGTATCCAAAATTTTGTATTCAAACAAGGTTTGGAGATTAAAATTTACGGTATTCAGTTTTATAAGAATTAGTAGAAATAACTGGAAATTAATAAACCTCTATAAAATCTCAAAAGAATGACTCTTCGATCAGATTTCTGAGTGAAATCGCTGTTTGACGACCTTCATAGAATCAAAAAATCCATTTTATAAGATTCCCTTTAAAATTAAACTTCTCAGTGAAATGCCGTTATATGATCCTCATTCAATAAAAAATTGAGTAAGAGAACAACAATTCGAAGAGGTGATTTCTAATTCCTTTCGATCGGATCTATGTCCGTATTGATCCAATATTCGTCTCCATAATCGAAGAATAATTCTTCTCCTGACTTGATTTTTCGAATGGCTTCAAATCTTGCCGTTTTCCAACGGACGGATACTACAAGTCTTACATTCGGTTTAGAACTGTGATTCATAAAACGAGTGTAGTTGCTTTCTTTTCCTTCTCCGTAAATCCAATGGTCCTTGCAGATCCAAAGCAAATACTTAGACTCGCAGTATTTAGATGAGTTTGCAGTTCTATCCGTAAGAATTTTTCCAGTATAATATCCTATGGTATCACCTTTGTTTACGTTTTCTTTTGGGAATAATCCCATTCCAATCCCAGGAATCGAAGAAGGTTTGATCTCGAAGTCCTTTTCGTGGAAGATATTAGATCGTGAAGTTTTTTTACGTAATTGCATTGGTGAAATCAAACTCCTAAGAGCCGGTCTCAAAACTACCTATCAAAAAAGTTAAAAGCAATGATAGAGCTTGCGAGATAAAGAGATGCAAGATAATTTTCAGATTTTCTTTCCCAACGAATTAGGATAGCCCTGAATCGATTGTGCCAACTGTTAGTTCTTTCAACGACCCATCGTCTAGGTTTTCCTTTATATTTACCAATGAGAGGCTTCTCACCTTTTTTCCGAATATGAGATTGAATGTTTCTTCTTTTGATTAAAACTTCTATATCTTTGAAATCATATCCTTTATCTAAACAAAGATGTTTTGGTTTCTTTTTTCTTCTACCGGAAAAAATCAGGATTGAATTCAACGTATCTTTTACAGCGTGTTTATCATGAACATTGGCTCCACTCAATGTTATGGCCAAAGGAATTCCATTTCCATCTGTAAGAATATGCCGTTTAACCCCCAATTTGGCACGGTCTGTAGGGTTTTTCCCAGTTAAGCTCCCCCTTTGGGAGCTTTAACCATTGCCGAATCCATCGAAGCCCAGTCCCATGCTATCTGATTCTTTACATCATAATATTTTAAAATAGATTTATAAATCTTTTTGAATACTCCTGCTCGTTCCCATTCTTGAAATCTTCTGTGACAAGTTTGGCCAGATCCAAACTCATTCGGAATGGCACGCCACTGACAGCCTGTTTTCATTCGATAGATGATACCGGCCATTACTAATCGTGTTGGTACTCGATTGCGACCTCCTTTCGGATTTACCTTTTCTTTCGGGATCAATGGGGCTATTTGTTTCCAAAGTCCATCCGGTATCTCTGAATAATATTTGTCCATTTCACAAGTAAATAATTACGATTCAAAAGTACAACCAGTTTTGAGACCGGCTCTAAGTACGATGAGAATTTACCTAAACATACTTCTTAGGAATCGTTCTCAAGCTATCATTTCCAAAAGAGTATAAAATTTGCAACTGAATTCTTAACGTTACTATCAAAAGAGATTTTATAGAAAGCGTTTGTTCTTTGAACGGTTCCATTGTAAAATAACTTCCGAAGTATTAAAGAAATGATAAGTTTTCAAAGATACGAATATTTGAAAACGGCGTTTAACGACTAAGTAGAAGATTTTTGAGATGAGCTTTTACTTATTTTCTACTCGGAGCTATAGAATAGAATTTCTAGTTTTGCTTCTAAACGCGGATTTGTCTAAAAACTCTTGATACTTTGTTATATAGGGATCAGTAAAATCTATTTCAAAAATGATTTAATTCTGTATAACGATTTTTTAAAATCGAATTCATCGATTAAAAAGATAGATTCTATTTATCTGTGTTTGTCATAGTATTAGGATTTAAACAACGGCTTTAAAACTTCTTGTCATAGAATTGCGTTAACGGGAGCTTATTCGTATGGAAAAACCCTACCGAAAAAATGTCGGGATGGTCGTATTTAACTCTCGTGGAGAGGTGCTGGTTGGAGAAAGGTTGAACTTTTTAGGTTCTTGGCAATTTCCACAAGGTGGAATTGACGACAATGAAGATCCGATCAAGGCAGCTATGAGAGAATTGTATGAAGAAGTCGGAATCGATTCCGGAAAAATTGTGACTGAATATCCAGATTGGATTCCCTATGATTTTCCTGAAAACCTTCCTCTAAACCGCCATCTTCAAAAATATAGAGGACAACTTCAAAAGTGGTTTCTCATCTATTGGGACGGAGAAGCGGATCAATGTCATTTGGATATTCACGAAAGAGAATTTGGAACGGTTCGTTTTATTCCCATAGAAAACACGTTGAATACTGTCGTTCCTTTTAAAAAAGACGTATATTATAAAATTGTAAATTACTTTGGGCCTAAGATACAAAACTTTTTACAAGATATCGGAAATAGATCGTAATGTCCTTTTTCATCCCAGCCGGCGGACCTCCGGGACCAATTCCCGGTTTACAATCTGTTTTCGGTTCTGTCGGCGAAAATAGTCTTCGTAAGCTAGTTTCCGATTTTTACGATCAGATTCCTTCTAGTTCGATCGCTTTTATGTTTCCGAAAAATCTAGAAGAGAGTAAAATGAAATCCGCTGATTTTTTAATTCAGGTAACGGGTGGTCCACCTTTGTATTCTCAAAACTACGGACCTCCTAAAATGCGCGCCAGGCATCTTCCGTTTCCGATCGATGAAAAAGCGAGAAGGATTTGGCTTTCTTGTTATCGTAAGGTTTTGGACGATTGGGATGCGGAAGTTTCAGTTAAAGAAATTCTTTGGATTTTTTTTAAGGACTTCTCTGCATGGATGGTAAATCTGGAAAGTAAGACGGAGGAATCTTAATGGGATCTAAAAATAATTCGAGAGCGAAAATTTTAGTTCGAGGAAAGGTTCAAGGAGTTGGTTTTAGATATTACATTCTTCAGAGAGCCCAAGAATGTAGGCTTAGCGGTTATACTCAAAATCTTCCGGGTGGAGAAGTGGAAACTGTTGTAGAAGGAGATAAGATGTTTATAGAAGATCTCTACAGAGCAATTCAAAGAGGTCCTAAAGGATCCGAAGTGAAAGAAGCCTTGATTACTTGGGAAGATCCAAAAGGGAACTTTAGGACTTTTGAAATTAAAAAATAACTTACGTATAACGCCGATTAGTCTGCCCTGTTTTTAGGATTCCGCTTTTTCTTCCGTGACTAAGTCGGAATCCTCTTCGATTTCTCTGAGCCATTCCGATCTGATTTTTTCCAATTGTTTTTTTCGATTTTCCTTATATGCAATTTCTCTGCTAAGTTGTTCTAATTGAACGATGGATTCCTCGTGTTCTAAGTAGGTTTCTAACAATTTATAAATTCCTAAAAAATTTAATATTTTGGAAAACCAAGAGAGGTTTTCTTTATAACAAGAATATTTCAATTGTATCAGAGTCGGTTTAAAATTTGCGTTTTGATATAAATTCCCGAGATTATTTTTCTCCTTTTTTAAAAGATATAAGAAATTTCTAATAGTATCTTTTTTGAAAGCGTATTTTTCGGTCATCAGTTTCATCAAGGGAATAATGATGTCTTCTTTTTTACTGCAAAAACATTCCATCTTTTTTCCTTTTTCATACCAATCGCAGGAAATACAATCCGGATCTCTTCTGAGATTATCCACTATGGAATGGGAAAATTCCCGATCCTCGTCCGAATTGATAACGACAAACTGTGATAAATTGGAGCTTTTCATGGTCATCATCGTTTTTAACATCTTGATCGATTTGAGTTCTTCGCCGGAAGCGCTGTGATTTCTTTCCTGAGTGTGTTTTTGTGAAATATAGTTTGCTATGATCAAAAAATCTCGAAACGTTTTCGGAATCAAATTGTTTAGATTTTCGCCTATGATCTTTAATTCTTCCGAAACAAATTTTTCTTCGAGACCTGAGATAGGACCAGAATAATTGACGTCTACCACTATGTTCTTTCGATTTTTCGAAATCAGTTCCCAGGCATTTTGATAATTTTCTTTCAATTTTCGAGAAAACTGGTTGAGATAGTATCCTTTTAAAATTTCAAACGCTTTTTCGACAAGTTCGTCTGTTATGTGAAATAACCCTATACTTTTTGTGACGGCAATATATTCGCTTTCTTGAATATTCTCTAAAATGAATTGGACCGAATCCTCGATTACTTCCTCTTTTAAAAGTTCTTTGAACGTAAAGGAATGAATCCAGTTTTTAATATTGAAAGATTGTTTAATAAAGGTTCCTTCTGCGTTTTCTGCGATTAAATATTCAAATATAGACATCAATTCGCTGATTTGGTAAGGTTCACTTTCCAAAATATAGTTTTGAATTGCCAGTGCGGATTTGCTTAGGCTATTTAGATAAATCTCTTTTAATTTTTCTCGATTAGAATTTTTAAATTCTTTTTCCGAAATGAGACAGAGGCAGACCGCAAGTTGATTGGTTTCTTTTAAAAATTTAAACTCCGGAAATACTAGAATCAAGTTCTCGTTAACAAGTTTTTTCAAAGTATTTACGTAGATAGGTTTAGAACCTTCGTCCTTCCATATTTTTAAGATTTTACCTGAAAAAAAACCTTCCAGAGTCGTATGATTTCTAATTTGATAAAGGATTTCTATTTCTTTTGGATTTAAAGAAATTGCCTCTTGGTCCGTGGCGTCTGCCTCGTTTTTTAGATACAAATACGAGGGCATGAGGTTTTCGTATTTCTCATGATCGTAAAGTGAATCTGGATCCAAGTTCCTTACCTCTTGCGATAAATTTTAGGACGAAGTTTTACGATTTTATACTATATTAGAATCAAAAATAGCAAAAAATATTCAAAAGTTCTACTAAAGAGAACCTTTATGAAATCCAAAGATACCGGTCTTTAAAATTGCATGTCCGATTGAAATAAAAATTTTGCAAATTTAAACAAATTAAAAATCCATTTTATAGTTTATATCAAAAAATAACTCTGTCTTTTAATCGAGAAGTTTGCCGATGAGACTGAACTTATATATGCGAAAACCATGATTCATTTTTTTGTTATAAAATAAAATTTTAAAACGTTTGAAAATTGGAATGTAGGTTAGAATAACATAACATTTTTTATATTCAAACTTTTTTGGAATAGAACGTATCTTCGGGAAACGATAAATTTTTTTAGTTCGTTTTAGATATAATCAATCAATT
Source organism: Leptospira kirschneri serovar Cynopteri str. 3522 CT (assembly GCF_000243695.2). Classification (NCBI taxonomy): domain Bacteria; kingdom Pseudomonadati; phylum Spirochaetota; class Leptospiria; order Leptospirales; family Leptospiraceae; genus Leptospira; species Leptospira kirschneri. The sequence goes on from NZ_AHMN02000013.1 coordinate 301,411, forward strand.
TGTTTTTCAAATGTTTATTTGAAAACGTTTAGGATTGCCTTTGCCGATTGAAGACTCATTTTTGACCTGAAACGGAGGAATTGAATTGAAAAAAAGAAGACTGGGAAAATCGGGTATGGTCGTTTCCGAAATCTGTATGGGAACGATGACCTTTGGATCCACTTGTGACGAGGCGGAGGCGTTCCGTATTTTAGATAGGGCTTACGACGCGGGAATCGATTTTTACGATACGGCTGAAGTTTATCCAGTTCCACCTGACGCTAGTTATGTGCATGAGACGGAAAGAATTTTTGGGAAGTGGTTAAAGACCAAGAAGAGAGATTCTATTTTAATCGCCACTAAAGTTTGCGGTCCTGGACATGGTTGGTTTGCTCCTCCAGTTCGAGAAGGGAAAACCGCGTTGGATCGGAAAAACATCCGAGCTGCGATTGAAGGAAGTCTCAGACGTTTGGGAACCGACTTTGTAGATCTTTATCAAACACATTGGCCGGATCATGATTTCGGCTATCAAGAGACTCTTCAAACTCTGACGGAACTAATTCGGGAAGGAAAGGTTCGTTATATCGGTAATAGCAATGAAACCGCGTGGGGAATGATGAAAAGTCTTTCCGTTGCCGAGGAATTTGGTTTTTCACGTTATGAGTCCATTCAAAATAATTTTAGCATATTAAACCGAAGATTTGAAGACGCGTTATCCGACATTTGTAAAAGAGAAGGTGTGAGTCTTTTACCTTATTCTCCGATTGCGGGTGGAGTCCTTTCGGGGAAGTATAATTCTTCCAATCCTCCTCAGAATGCCAGATTCAGCCGTTATCTAAATTCTGGAGAAAGACAGAAAAAAATGGCTCATCGTTTTTTAAACGAAGGCACATTGGCTTCTACCCAAAAATTAATGAAGATCGCGCAAGAAGCTGAAATGTCAGTTACGGTTCTTGCGGTCGCTTGGTCTAAACAACACGATTACGTCGCTTCTACAATTATCGGAGCGAATACGGTGGAACAATTGGAAGAAAGTCTAAAGGCTAAGAACGTGATTCTATCGGAAGATGTTTTAAAAAAGATAGATGAGGTTTCCAAAGAAATTCCTTATCCGATGGGATAGGCACTGATAAACCGTTTGATACTTTCGGAATTACCGAATAGAATTAGTATTTCCTTTTCTTGGAATATTGTTTTGGAATCGGGGAGGAATACTCCCCCTTCCGATTCGTTTCCGTTTAATTCCGCTTTTCTAATTGCAACTAAGTTGAGCTGAAAATTTTCCCTAAGGTTGAGCTCTTTTAGTTTCGTACCGTAAAGAAGAGGTGAAATTTCCACTTCAAAAAGACTATATTCTTCGCTTAACAAAGTAGCCTTTTTAACTCCTTGATAACTCAGTTGTTCCGCCATGGAAGCTGCCGCTCTTTCTTCCGGGTTGAAAAGGTTTTCGATTCCGATCATCTGAAGTATTTTACGATTCAATTCGGAATGATAACGTATGTGTAATGATTTCAGATTCATCGCTTTTAAATTGTATGCGGTTGTGATCAGTGATTCGAAATTTTCAGCGAGCGCGACTACAATTTCATCCATGTCCTCTAGATCTAATTCTTCTAATGAAGTTCGATTATTTGTATCTACACATACGGCGAGAGCACAAAAGTCCTTAATTTCCTCTATGATTTTTATGTCTTTGTCTATCGCAGTGACTTCGTGTCCGTTTTCGTTCAAGTAGACGACTAAGGCCTTGCCGAATTCTCCCAGACCGATAACCGCGATTCTCTTTTTGAGAGTTTTATTTTTTCTTTTAATCGCCATGAGGTTTCTCCTTTATCCTACTATGATCGATTCTTCCGGAAATTTAAGTCCGGACTTTTTTTCTTTAGGAACGAATGCAATCAGTATGGTCAACATTCCAACTCGACCGCAAAACATTATTAAACAGATCAAAACTTTTCCTGCCGAAGTGAGAGAAGGGGTAATTCCTCTGGAAAGTCCCGCGGTTCCAAATGCGGAGACTACTTCGTAACAAAGATCTAAAAACGCGGAGTTTTCAGTACAGGTTAAAAAGAAAATTCCAAAAAAGATTAAAAATAAAGAAACTAAAATTCCTGCGGAGGCTCTGGAAGTGGTTCCGGAAGAAATTCTTCTTCCGAAAACTTCTAATTCTTCCTTTCCTCGAATGTGATTGAATAGATGTAGTACTGAAATCGCAAGGGTTGTTGTTTTGATCCCACCTCCTGTGCCGTTAGGTGATGCGCCTACCCACATCAAAAAAAGACTGACGAAAATCATAGGAGTTCCCATTTTAGAAATACTTAATGTATTAAAACCCGCGGTCCTTGAACTGATGGAATAAAAAAGGGAATGAAACATTCCGTCTATTACTCCTAATCCAGAAAGTGTTTCTTTTCTTTCCAAAACGTAGTAAGAAACCATTCCGAATAAAATCAAACCGACGGTTACGGTCAGAATCAGTTTTACACCTAGTTCCATTCTTTTGGGATGATCTCCTATCTTAAATACCCATTGAATTAGATGGTTTACCGTCGGAAAACCCAAACCACCTAGTACGATTAAAATCATCACCACGGATAAAAATTCTTTTTGGTTTAACATCCAATCGGTTTCAAATCCTTTGGGAAAGGTGGAAAAGCCTGCGTTGCAAAACGAACTTACCGAATGAAACAAGGAATAAAAAATTTTATTTTTAAGATCCATTTCGTTTGGATTCGGATAACAGATAAAGATCAATAGAGCTCCGATCGCTTCTATGAGAAAAGTTTGAGCGGCTACTTGTTTTAAAACGGAGGAAGCTCGTCCTACACTTTCCTGACTGAATAGATCTTTAATTAGAAGTTTATTTGTGACGCTAACTTGGCCCGCCAAAAAGATCGCAAAAAAAACGGTAAGGGTCATCAAACCGAGTCCGCCGATTTGGATCAAAATCATCAGGATGGTTTGTCCCGTTCCGGTCAGTTGAGTGGAAACCGAAATCGTACTCAAACCGGTGACACAAACCGCACTTACTACCGTAAAAAAAACGTCTATCGTAGAAATCGAAATCGTTTGGGCTCTTGGCAAAGATAGTGCGAGTGTACCTAAAAGAATCAAAATTCCAAAACTTACCGCTATGACTAAGGACGGACTGATTTGTCTGTAATTGAGAAGTTCGGTTTTTCGGATCAGTCTAGAAAAGTTACTGAATAAAAGAAATAATTGGCTCAAAGATAAAAAGGCCAAACTTGCGTCTTCTCCACTTAAAGAATCGAGAGTTAGAATTTCATAAATTTCTTGACTGATGATTTCTTGAAATACGATTAGAAAAACGACAATTGCTTCCGTTTTATGTGTTTTCAAATAATCGAATAAATTGTTTTCTACGAAAATAAACGAAAGCGCTTCGTAAACCACAAGAGAAACTACAATTACATTTACGAGTAATCGGATCCAATGGGTCCATTCGTGCGGATAATAAAATCCATAGATCAAAATCAAAAGACAAAGAGAAATGGTTCCGCAGATAGAATAGTAAATTCTTAAAAAAGGATAGATTTTAGTTTGATAAAAAATGGTTATGCTTCTTCTTATATTCGATAATTTGAATATAATATCCTTAACGGAATTCATTAGAAACTGACGTTAAAGAGAGAAATCTCCAGTTTATATTCTCTTCCTGGAACCGGAGAGGCCGAAGCCGAACCAGAAATAGGAAGAGAATTTCCGAAACCTAGAGAGTCTGCGGATGTTGGTTCTACGGGAGGGGACTCTGGCTGATTCTCCTTTTTCATGGATTCGTACTCTTTCATATCGTGCCAGGCGTTTGCAAAAGCAAGACTAGTTCCGAAAGTAAAAATGAAAATTGAACCTCCGAAAGTTTTTTGAAATTTATGATAACCTGGAATTCTTGCATTGGCGGCGATCGCATATCCTATTCCTAGTGTGATCGGAAGTGTCATAAAAAAGATAATGGTAAAACGACGAAACGTGGTTTCGGTATATTTTTCTTCTTCGAAAACTTGATTCTGTTTTCTTTTTTTATCCGCTTGTTGTTGTGCCTGTCTTTGAAGGATCGTTTCTACGTTAATATTGCCTGTAAGAGGATTGATTAGATTGTCTTGTTTTCTTTCCGTATTTGGAGTTGTGGTTCTTCGCAGTCCTCCTGTTGCGGGAAAGGGGCTTTCAAAAGGGATCTGAACGTTTTTAGGAGAAATCAGGGCGGGTTTTTTGAAAGTAGGGGGAACCGTATATTCCTGGAACACTTCTCGGGTCTGAGAATCTTTATAGTTTCTTAGATTAAAATCATAAGGATCTGAAAAATCCGTTTGGCTTTGAGAGATGAGAGGTTTAGGATTTAAAAGAGAAAAAATAAGAAGTATGGTCGTAAGTTGGATGATTTTATGAAATCGGAACCAAATTGTTTTGTTGAAAAAATTGGCAGAGGAACTTTGAATTTTTTTACGACTTGTTCCATTTTTATATACAAGTGTTTCGCAGTTTCGAACGAAATTCAGTCGATTCTTGCGGATTTCTTGTAAGTTTAGCATGGCTTTCTTCTAAAATCTTTTAGACATAGGTCGAGGCAAGGATTTTTAGGTTCTCCCGAAAGTGTGGGAACTCACACGCTTTACAATAAAAAAGCCGTTCAAAACTCGCAAACCGCCGAAAAGAGACGTAATCTGCGGGAACTCACACATTTTTTAAAAACTTTCTAAAACTTCGAATTCAGAAGACGATTTTTTTCCGCTTAGAATTTCCGAAGTAAATAAAAAAGAATTCCGTCTGACCGTTTCCAAGACTTCGGTGCTAAGACCGATTTTTGCCGCCTTAGAAAATTCTTCTTGAATCGAGGTTCCGAAAATTCCGGGATCATCCGTAGAGATCGTAAATTTCATATCATTCTTTGCGAAACGAAGGATCGGATGAGATTCCGGATTGACTACCATTCCTATATATTCGTTCGAACTGGGACAGGATTCGATAATCGCGTTTGTCTGTTTGATTTTAGAAATGCAGTAATTTTGAAAGCCAATACATTCCTCTAAAAAAGAAGGGTTAATATTGAATTTTACAGTTTCCTTATGTTTGAGAGAATCGATTTCGTTTCCGATTTTTTCTCTCGAAGGAACTTCAAAATAAAAATCTAATTCCTCTTTTCGATCATAGTATAATTGAAGTTGGTCCAGTCTTTCCGATTTGGGTTCCGTAATTTTATCTTTCATTTTTTCAGAAGGATGAAGTCCGAGAGCGATCGCGTGTCCAAGGCGATGGACTCCCCATTCTGCAGATTCTAAAACCCATCTAGACGCAGATAAAATCGACTTATCTTGAAAACTTTCTCCTACGTGATAAAGAATTGCAAGTGCCGTGTCTTTTTCGGCTTGGTTGTCTTTATTTACTTCCCGGAAAAAATTTCTTTTCTCCTTGGGAGGAAAACCTTCTTCTATATAACAAAAATCTAATCCTACTAAGTAATCTCTAATCAGTGAATTTTTTTCCATAAGATTTTTGTAAATTGAATATTCTTGGAATACGTCTCCATCTCTGTGTAAAGAAATTACCAATTTACCTTTGGCAAGACCGCCGGTTTTTTCCTCACCGAGCGCCAGACCTTCACAGGCGGCTAAGGTTTTTTCATAGATTCCAAGTTCTGTTTCCAAAGGAGAATACATCAATCTATATTCTCCGTAAGTTACACCTTGAAGGAATTGATTTTCTACAATTCGAGTGGCGACTAACGATATTTCGGCGGGATCGAACTTGGACAAAGCGATGATTAGATTAAACTTTGCCTGAAATTCGGTAAATGGACCTTTGTGATTGAACTGATAGAGTTTGCGGAAATAATCCGGATCTTGATAGTCTTGGAAAAAAGTTTCTGTAGAAATTTTTTTACCAAAACATTGTAAATACGAATTGGTGAAAATTTCCCAACGAGGGGAAGGGTTGGATTTTCCCAACTCGTATAAAAATTCGGAAGTAATCGATCCATAAAGATGATTGTGAAGATCTGCGTATGGTTTCATAAAAGTTGCAATGTCCGATTTTTGTATTTTTATAAGATAAATTAGGATTCGATTTCAAAGGAAAGAAATTTTTAGAATATACACACACTATAAATTTTGTGAATTCTATTTGTGTCTTATACGACTTGTGAAAGTTAGGATCTATACTATGTAGGTTTTTTGATAAAACTCATGTTAAATAAGAATTCAGAGGATTTGAAATAGGGAACCGGCTGGACCGTTCTCTGCGTTTCTTGCAGAAGTTGTGGGATTTATATTTTAGAGTATTATGATATACTTTATTATTGAATCTGGGGAATATTGTTTTTCAATTCAGTTTTCTGAAGGGGGAAAGCCTTCCCCTCGCTGCAGCCGAATAGGCTTCCGCTACCCCTTCTCCGGGTCAATCCCTCCGTTTTCAAGACCCGGACCCAAATTCACGTTAAAATATAATGTTTTCTTTCTAAAATTTTTTTATAAACCACTCCGTTTAGATAGGTAGAGAGAACCGTTTTCTAGTATGGATATACTTTTATTCGATGACGGTCAAAAAATTGAATCTACTTTGATAGAAGGTGTTGTTGGAACGGATTCCCTTTTGGTTCCAGAAGTTTATTGGAATCGGTTGAGTCCTCAAGAAAGAAAGGTTCTTAGGAATCGGCTTCCCTTTTTACTGAGAAAATATTCAAAACAAATTGCGTCTATGACGCGGCTTCATGATAAAGCTGGGAAAATCAAATATAATCTGGGTGTAGGTAAAATGAAAAAATTTAGTATTCGGGTTCATACAGGTGTTTGGGCGACCTTAGGTGTGTTAGCTGCTGCTCATGGGGTTTCTAGGTGTTATCTTTTTAATTATATGCTCTGGCTGGAGGAGCAAGGTGATTTTTTTTGTGAAAACTTTGAACCGGGGAGTTCCTAGCTTTCACTGGACTTACGAAATGACTTGGAAGATCAACAGGAGACAAAATCTCATATCAAGAGAATTAAAGTTCGAACCAAACCCAATGACGGACAAATATCCCTATTACTTACAGACGTCTTCGTAATCATTATCACGCAGATGAAAATGTTACGTTTGTTCTAAACAGAATAATTGTGTACCATGTTGATCAACATTAAGCAAAACTGTTAAATCACCAAACACTTGATTTATGCAGATTCTTCAGGATACACTTTGAATTTGATTTTATAAAAGAATTCTTTTTATCTCGATTGAAGTCGTTGAAAAATAAACTTTCTATTGTTTCATATTCATTAAAAGTGAATGGATAATGCCGTTTTCCTAATGTTAGATATAAAATTTTCAACAACTCTATTCTTAAATTCATTTTTAATATTAAAACAAGATTTAGAATTCCCCGCAAAAAATTAAAATCCCAAACAAAGAAGAAAGTTTTTTTGAAAATGAATAGTTTTTCTGCTTCTTACTAAAATCTTGGAAGAACCGTGAGAACTTTACATCATTTAGTTCATACTTTTTATAGAAACATACGTCCGAGTCTTTTAAATTCCATGATCTTAAAACTCGCGGTGCCAGTTGTGTTCGGGATGCTCAGCCAAACGGTGGTTTGGGTGACCGATACAATGATGGTAGGAAGACTTGGGAAACATTCTATTGCTTCAATTGGAATCGGAGGAATTGCACATTTTACTGTACTTGCGTTTCTGATGGGATTTTCGATGGGAATACAAGTAATCGTAGCCAGGAGATTTGGAGAAAAAAACGATTCTGAAATCGGAAAGATTGGAATCACTGCTTTGTATCTTGTGATCGTATTTGGAAGCATTTTATCGATCGGAGGGGCCATGATCAGCGAATGGTTGATGAACCTTCTTAATAAGGACGAAATCGTAAGAAAACTTTCCAGCGAATATTTATACTTCCGTTTTTTAGGGACTATTTTTTTCTTTTTACTATTTACTACAAGAGCCTTTACCGATGGATTGGGGATCACTACTGCAGGTCTTGCATCCATGATTATAACATGTTTTACGAATATATTTTTAAATTGGATGTTGATCTACGGGAACTTAGGTTTTGAACCTATGGGAGTTAAAGGAGCAGCTATTGCTTCTTCTTTGGCGGGAGGGGCGGGATTATTTGCGTTCCCTTTTTACTTTTATTTAAAAGGTTTAGGAAAGTATTTTTCTCATATATCTTGGGCGTTTAGTTGGAATCATTTTCGGGAAATCTTAAAGGCGAGTACGGCGCCTGCACTTGCAGAACTTCTAAATAACATTTCCTTTATGATCTTTACGGAGTTTGCTACAATCGTGGGAACAACCGCGTTAGCCGTAACCAATATGCTTTTTAGTACTTTGAGTCTTTCCTTTTTACCCGGATACGCATTTGGAATTGCTGCGACGACTATACTTGGACAAGCTTTGGGAGCGGGAAAACCAAAACTTGCTTATCACGGAGCATTTCGATCCGCTTTTTTTGCCGCTTGTGTTATGGGAAGTATGGGACTTGTTTTTATTTTTTGGGGAAAAGACATGTTGTCCTTTTATACGAAGGATCAGGAACTGATTGAAGAAGCGTATTCTCCTTTGTTAATATTAGGAATGATTCAAATTGTGGACGCTTATCATATGGTGATCGCTTGTGCTCTTCGTGGTGCGGGACTTCAAGACTTTGTATTTCGTGCATATACGGCCGCGTCTTATTTAGTGTTTTTACCTTCTGCTTACTTTATGGGAGTTTATTTAGGAATGGGATCGACTGGATTGTGGTCCGGAATCGTAGCTTGGGTTTTAGTATTAGCTAGTGTGTTCGTAGTTCGATTTAGAAGAAGGGATTGGATTCAAAATCCAGTTTAAACTTTCTTGCCAGATCGGGTTTTAGGGTTTTTCTGGTCTGAAGATGAAAAAAGCTCTCATAACAGGGATTACAGGACAAGACGGATCCTATTTAACTGAATTTTTACTTCAGAAAGGTTATCAAGTTCATGGAATTGTTAGAAGATCTAGTATGTTCAACCGAGCGAGAATCGAACATCTACGTGGGAATTCCAATCTTGTTCTACATTATGGAGATTTAACCGATTCGAGCAATTTAAACCGAATTTTGGAAAAGGTTTCTCCGGACGAAATTTACAATCTCGCGGCTCAATCACACGTAGGAGTCTCTTTTGAGGTTCCGGAATATACTGCTGAAGCGGACGCGGTAGGAACGCTTCGAATTTTAGATGCAATCAAACAGATCGGAGTGAAGAGTCGATTTTATCAGGCTTCTACGTCTGAACTTTACGGAAAAGTGCAAGCAATTCCACAAACGGAAACAACTCCGTTTTATCCTAGATCACCGTACGCGGTGGCAAAGTTATATGCTTATTGGGCTGTAGTAAATTATAGAGAGGCATTTGGGATTCATGCTTCTAATGGAATCCTTTTCAACCACGAATCGCCTAGACGTGGAGAAGGGTTTGTGACAAGAAAGATTACTCTTGGAGTTGCTAATCTAGTCGCTAAAAAAGGTGGCCCCATTCAGCTCGGAAACATGGACGCAAAAAGAGACTGGGGATACGCGCCCGACTATGTAGAAATGATGTGGATGATGTTACAACAACCGGAAGCGGATGATTATGTAGTGGCGACTAACGAAACACATACGGTAAGGGAGTTTGTGGAAAAGTCATTTGGATTTATAGGAATTCAAGTGCGCTGGGAAGGAAAAGGAGATTCCGAAAAGGGATTTGATGCAAAATCTGGGCAGTTGCTCGTAGAAGTGAATCCAAAGTTTTATCGCCCAACGGAAGTGGATATTTTGATCGGAGATCCCGCAAAAGCAAAAAAGAAATTGGGTTGGGAACCGAAAGTAAAATTTGAAGAACTGGTCAAGATTATGACCAAGGCGGACTGCGAGTCGGTTGGAATCAAGATTTAAAAAACATTTCTATATTAGAATATAAAAATGTTATGTATAATTATACGTGTATGGGTTTTTCTGGATCGATTTTCAATTAATGATCTCTATAAAATTGAGTACCGTTAATTCTATCATAAAACGCTGATTCTATGTAAAATATTAGGTACTTTATTATATAGTTATCAGTAATGGAATCTTTCAACAACTCTATTAAGAATCTATCCTAAAGCTTCAGATTTTAGGAACTCCCACGAAAGTTTAAGAACACTGAAGACTATAAATTGCATGAAAGAAATGTAATTCTATATTTTGTCTTTAATTACAATTTATTATAGAACACACAATCTATCGAGCGCCGGTAGAAGCGAGACACTGAGTTTGAGGAAAGTGTTTGCTGAGTTCAAACGCGACCTGCAGAGCGACCCGCGATGCATTGAGTTTTCAGAGCGAACCGAAAAACTCAGCGAATGCCTTTCTAAGGATCGGCATTCGGAAGTGTTCTGCTGAATTCTCCTACGAGTCAATCGTTTTCGTGTTAGGTCGAACCCACGTTAAACAAGATAACGTTAGTCGATTCTTTGTCTAAATGTTGATGGACACTCAATTTTATGGTATTGGTGATGGCTATATAAAGAGTATCTAATGTTTTGTGCTCCAGAATGCTTTTGTGATAAAGATGTTCGTTTCTATATTATATAATTATAAATAATAAAATTATTGATTACTTTTAAACAAAAATTCCGTAGACGATCACAGAAATTCCTATTAGATTAGTGATTACTCCGATCGAACCTAACAACTTACCTAAAATTGGATTTTCCTGGAATTCATCTTTGATACCTTGGAGCCAATTGATCGTATCTTTGAGGGCCAAAAAAACGGAGGAAGTTGCAAAAAGGGAAGCACCGATTAAAGCCAAAGTTTCGGAAAGATTTGCGTATCTAAAAGCGATTACCAGAGCAAGTAACATCGAACCTTGCATAAGAGATCCTATATGTCCGGCTTGCAAATAACGAGAAGCGAACTCAGCTTTTTTTCTTGCGAGTGCATAAGGAAACCCTAAAAAACTTCCGTAGGCTAAATTCAAAACACCGGCAATAACTAAAATTTTTTCAGGTAGGAGCATAAAACACCTCTTTTGAGAAGGAAAAATAATTCATACCTTAACTTTCGTCTATAATTAAAATTTAAAATGACTTGAGTTCAGCGTAGAGAGTAGTGTTTTATAAAAATTAATCTTTCCGCAAAAATAAAAGAATCGTATGTGGGATATATCACAAAAAAGTCAACAATTCCGGGTTGGGTGTAATCTTTTGAAAACTTCTATGTTTTGGTAAAATTGTCCGTTAATTTGCGGTACCATTTTTATTATATTAACGTGAATTTGATCGCGATTCATTTTTCTGAAAAAACTTGGGATCTAATCTTTGCAATCGATTCCTGAAATGTGGGAACTCATACAAGTCCCAATCACGAAAAATAACTATTTAAAAATTTCTAATGTGACTTAATCTGTGGGAACTACCGCAAACCACGATTTTACGGTAGAACTTTAAAATGTGGGAACTCATACAAGTTCCAATCACGAAAAATAACTATTTAAAAATTTCTAATGTGACCTAATCTGTGGGAACTACCGCAAACCACGATTTTACGGTAGAACTTTAAAATGTGGGAACTACCACGAATCTGGACTTTCACAGTAAAACTTACAAACTCAAGTATTCTTCGAGCAAAGAAGGGTCCTTGATCCGTAAAAATAAAAAACCCCACCGATTTTCCGGAGGGGTTTTCAATTTCCATTTTGTTTGAAAGAGAGGATTAAGGTCTAACCGAAATCACTTCGTCCTTGTTAACAAGATTAACGATGTGTTTGTATTCAGGAGAATCTTTTCCATACTTCAATTCAGTAGCTCTCAAAAGGTGAACGTTTTTCTTATAACGGTATTTGAACATCTGATCTTCGGATGCCCCGCCGTTCTTTTTGATCATGTTCTCCTCGAAAGCGTAACAACTTGCTAGATACTTATGAGCAGGATATTCCTTTTCGTTTTCATCGATCTCGATATAGAGTTCGAGAATGGGGATACACTGAGGAAGATTTTGTAAATCATATTCAGTAAGGATCCAAGATCTATAAGTATCAGAAAGAAGTCTTTTGAACTCCGGTCTTTCTCTCAAGTCTGGGTTTTTGATTTCATCCAAATGATTGATCGCCTTGGTGAAATAATTTAAAGCCTGTTGTTTAGCAACTAGTTTGTCTCTAGAAACGACACGGTCTTCTCTCGCCTTACGATCTACTTTTTGCCAGTACCACTTCTCATCGAGACGCTTTTTTTCAGCTTCTTCTTTGCGGTACTGTTCTATGGCTTCTCTCATTTTAAGAATCGTGTTAACGCCCGATTGGTAATTAGATAATGCCAACCTAAATTTGTTGTTCGCGAATGCTTTGGAGAGTTGGTGGAGTTCTTGGAAATTTTTATCATAGCCCTTAAAATCAGGGTTTTTCCACAGAGCTTCTTGTTCCTGAATTGCTTTTTTACGACGTTTCTGCTCTTCCGTGAGGTTTTTGTCATCGTCTTCGGGAACCAACTCGCCTTTTAACAGCTCATCAATTTTTTCTACAGATTCGTTGGCTTGCTGATTACCGCCCTGATTGTTTTGCTGAGCTAAAACAGACAGGTTGAGTCCCAGCACGGCCAGAAGAATGAATATGCTTTTCATCACCTTCATAATGCTCACACCTTTACTTCTCTTTCAATGGTATTAGGGAAAAGATACATCCTGTGCCTTCTCTCCTGTATATCTATCGGACTTTAGTCCCCGGATATAAACTAAGAACAAATTTTTTTTCCACTTTATTTTAAACAAGGGACATATTTTGTTTTTTTAACGAAAAAAATAGAATTTCAATTCAGTGATTCATTCATCCGAACTTTTGTTCCTTCAAGTTCAAAACTTTCGCTATTTTCTATCCTTCCTTTGATTTTTCCAGCAGATTCTGTTTTCAGAAAAGGTTTTCCTAGCTTCTTTTTGAGCTTGTCCCAAAATCTAAAAAGAAATTAAGATTAGAATTGAAAAAAGTTCTAACAAAAATGTATGGAGATTATGTTTCTTTGCGTTGTTCAATTTAAGATTGTATGAGTTCCCACATTTTTTTTAGAACTAAAATGTTTCATTTCTATGAACGTTAGAGAAACTAAAGGTCTCGTTTCTGCGGTTGCTCGACAAATCTTGATGAAAAACTGAAATTACCGATATGATTCTCAAAAAATACACACCTATTCAAGAAGGTTCTCCCGATTGTTCACACTGTGGCGGGGTTGGGTTTTTCCTAACGGAGAATGTTGTCGGAACTAGTTCTGGTGTACTTTCCATTTGCCACTGCATTTCTGAAAATTGTCCGTGTAATGGTAAACCTCCATGGAGAATTTATGACCACACACTTAGTAAGATGGTGCCTTGTGTTTGCCATAACGCTAGAATGGAGCTTGGTCATCTCGAAAGTATATTCAGAAAATCTGGAATTCCACCTAAGTATAGATATAGAACCTTAGATCAAGCGGATCATGGAACCGATGTAGGAATCTCGTTTACGATCGCTCACGATTGGGCGAACGAGTTGGTTCATAGATGGTCGGATTCTAATATTCATTCCCAAGGATTGTATCTCTGGGGCGGACCTGGAACAGGAAAAACACTACTTGCGTGTATTATATTAAACGAATTGATTTTTAGGTATAAAACAAATTGCAAGTATGCGAAGATCAACAGGGATTTTCTAAACACTTTACGCGAAACTTATCAAAAAGATTCCGAAACTCACGGAATGGAAAAGACGATCGAAACTTTATTTGCGGAAGTCGAAGTATTGGTGTTAGACGATTTTGGGGTTCAAAAAGAATCCGATTGGTCCAATTCCAAATTGTACGATCTGATCGACGCAAGATACGAACAGGAAAAACTCACCATTCTTACTTCGAACACTTCACCTGCCGAATGGAAAGACAAAGCGGAAGGAAGGATTTATTCCAGACTTAAGGAGATGACGCAGGAAATTCATCTGGAATGCTCCGATTATCGTTTGAAACTTTCCGAATCGGGAGGAAGAAAATGAAACAAGCCTTCCTTTCCTTAGGATCCAATCTTGGAAACCGCACCGAGTTTTTAAAAATTGCAGTTCGTAAATTAAAGAACACGATCGGTATCGAAATTCTCAAAGAATCACCACCGTTGAACACGGCTCCTTTGGAAGTTACAGATCAACCTGAATTCCTAAATCAAATTATAAAAATTGAAACTAGTCTGAATCCGGAAGAACTGTTGGAAGTGGCTCTTAGAATTGAAAAAGAAATGGGTCGTCTTCGTAAGATAGACAAAGGACCAAGGGAAATCGACATAGATATTCTTTCTTATGAAGGAGTTGAGATAAATACTCAAGCATTAACTCTTCCTCATCATTCCCTTTTGACTCGTCCTTTTATCAGAGAGATTTTAGAATCGATCGGTGAACAGTCATTATATGAACATTTTGCGAGAGGCAAATATGAAAAACATACATAAGATTTTTTCTCCCGAAAAGAAAGGAAAAGAAAAAATTTCCGTAGTGACATGTTATGATTTCAGCTTTGCTAGAATTTTAAACGAAACTGAAATCGATTCTATCCTTGTTGGAGATTCGCTGGGAATGGTTTTTCAAGGAAATACGAGTACTCTCCCGGTCACTTTAGAAGAAATGATTTATCATACGAAAGCCGTCCGTCGAGGCGCGCCCGACAAGTTTCTGATCGCCGATTTACCTTTTTTAAGTTATCAGACTTCTATCGAAGAAGGGATTTGTTCTGCCGGAAAGATGATGAAGGAAACGGATTGTGACGCAGTTAAAATAGAAGGTGGTTCCGAATTTATCTGCGAGTTGGTTTCTATTCTCAAACAAATTGGAGTTCCTGTGATGGGGCATGTAGGGTTGACTCCTCAGAGTGTACATGTGTTTGGCGGTCATCGGGTTCAAGGCAAAGGAGAAGAATCGAGTTCTAAACTACTCAGAGAATCGATTTCTCTTTTTGAGTCTGGTGTTTTCTCGATGGTTCTGGAAATGATTCCCGCCGAACTAGGAAAAAAAGTAAGTCAAGAAGTAGGTGTTCCTACAATCGGGATCGGAGCCGGTTCGGATTGTGACGGACAGGTTTTGGTTTTAAACGATTTACTTGGATTGGATATAAACTTTCAACCTAAGTTTTTAAAGAAATTTTCCAATCTGCATTCTATCGTAAAGGAAGCGATCGCAGATTATGATAAAGAAGTAAAATCTGGAGAGTTTCCAGGGAAAGATCATAGTTTCTGACGAATTCTTGACGATAATCGAAATCATAAAAGGTTGTAAACTTAAGGGAGATGATCCCGTTGGAGTGAAGTGTGGACATAGTTGAGTTGGAAAAGGGTCATCCGGATGCGGAGAACAAAATTAAAGATTTGGCAAAAGAGTGCGGGAATCAAACTGAGATTATCCGTGGTGCTGCGGTATCTGACACGATCCATTTTATAGGAGATACGCGTAAAATTTCCGAAAAAGAAGGTTATGTCAAAGAACTTCCCGGAGTGATTAAAATCTGGAACGTGTCCATTCCTTATAAAAACATCGCAAAAACTGCGGCAGGAAAAAATGGAGAAGTGGTTCATAGAGCCACTCGAATTGTGGAAGTCAAAGGCCCAGACGGATTAGTCCGTAAATTTGGAACCGGAAAACATATCTTTATCGTGGGACCGGACTCTCCGCAAACCTATGAACAAACTCTAACAATTGCAAAACAAGCGGTTGAACTCGGAAAAAAATACAACATTTTAGATAGAATCATCTTTCGAGGGGGAGCTTTCAAACCTCGTACTCGTCCGACCGATTGGAGAGGGCTCGGTTGGGAAGGAATCGAGATGATGGATAAGGTCAAGGCGGAAACCGGATTGCCTTATGTGACCGAAGTGATGGATCATACAATGGCGGAAGAAGTCGCTAAACACGCGGATATGATTCAGATCGGAACTAGAAACGCTCAAGACTTTGAACTTTTAGAAGCCGTGGGAAGAACCGGAAAACCTGTAATTCTGAAACGAGGTTTTGGAAATGAGGCGGTAGAATGGTTTTCTGCTGCTGAATACATTGCTAATCAAGGAAATTTGAATATTATACTTTGTGAAAGGGGAGTTAAGACTCTTTTTATCAAGGAAGGTTATTGTAGAAACACACCCGATTTGAATGTGATCACTCACGTAAAGAATCAGACGATTTTGCCTGTAATCTATGATCCTTCTCACGTTGCGGGAGATGATAAGATCGTGATTTCCAATCTTCTTGCTTCTCTTCCGTTTAATCCGGATGGTTCCATTACGGAAACTCTTCACGTAGAAGAATTCAGAAAAGAACAGATGTGTGATGCGGCTCAGGCTCTTCTCATGAGTATTTACGAAAAGGCGGTTCAATCGATTTTGAAATACGAGGAAACGATTCGTCCGATTACAGATGAGGCAGATTCTTATTTTGTGAAGCGGAAGTCGGGAAAGTAAACTGTAGTTTCGCGCGAGTAACGATTTCTATTTTTCGTCGACTTTGACTTGAAAAAGCGGTCTTGAAAGTTTGAGATCGCTTTTTTATTTTGGGCGTGCCTCTCGCCAGAATATTCAGAAACTGGAATATTCTTTTTAGACTGGGCTTCGAGTCGCGTGCCTTCAGGCTCGCGGATTCCCGCTCGTTCTCTTCGAGAACGCTTCGCGCCTTTCGGCCCACTCACGCGCGAGGGAAACAGCGGTCGGAACTACGTCCGCTTTGATGATATTTAGGTTTTGTTAGAGTTCCTACAAAGTTGGAAAAAATTTATGTTTTTAACGGTGATTCGTACGATTCTTTGGATTTTATTGGCGGGCGTAGTAAGTAGAGTGAGTTATCATTTGGTAATTTGTAATTTACAAACTCCAAAAGCGTATTTTCACGCTTCTCGACATGGAAATACGCTCGTTTTCGAATATGGTCACGATCATACTTCAAATCATTTTGCGCAAATTAGAATCGAATACGAGGACGAAGTAGGACAACAAATTGTTCCGATCATTAAAGGTTATGAAAACGTAAAAATTACACAGGAAGATGGTAAGTTTGTGATCGAAGATTTTCCTTCGAACGTAAAAAGTATAAATGTTATTTACGATCTTCAATATGATCGGTTTGCTCCGTCCATGCTTATTAAAGAAGAAACGATTTTTATAGATTGATTTGTATAAAGAATATAATTTTTGAAAACGACAGTATCAGCAATCCTGTGTAAATGAAGTTTTTTAAAAAGAATCGATTTCAGTCGACCCTCGAAAATAGATTCATTACTTTTTTCCAACCCTTGTATTGATTAATTCCTTGATTCAAAACGAAGTTGAAGATTCAAATTTAGTAGATTTATATATTCGCAAAATCAAAGTTATACGATTCCAAATTTCTTTTTGAGTTCTTCTTTAGTTTGTTGCCAAATCGACGGCATTTTTAGACTCAAATTATAAGACTGATCTTGATCTCCTGCTTTGAGAAAACGTTCCGCTTCTGCGACTAAAGTTCTTAAGTCTTCTAAGCCGAAGTTAGCCGAAACACCTTTGGTTTGATGAAGTTCTGCTTGAAGTTCAGCGTCTTTTTTTTCTTTTGTAAAATGAACGATATTATTAACTCGAACTTCCATGTTCGTAAGAAGGGATTCGACCATTTCCCTGAGCCAAGCGGCTTCTTCTTCATCGTCTCCTTGCTTCAAAGAATCTAGTCTATTCCAGTCCACGAGCATCTTTGCGACCTCATCTAAGTTTTTCCTTTTTTCGCGTTAAAAAAAGCTATTTTCTAGTGAATATTACTCTTATTCAAGACATCTTTAAAAGCTTGAATAAAAAAGCAGAGTCAATTTTTGTATTTTAGAGCCTGTGAGGTTTAAATGAAAATACATCCGACTGCTATTATCGATCCAAAGGCGGAATTACACGAGTCCGTAGAGGTCGGTCCTTATTCCATTATCGAAGGAAATGTTTCGATTCAAGAAGGTACTATAATTGAAAGTCATGTAAAGATTTGTGCTGGTTCTGAAATTGGAAAATTCAATCGTTTTCACCAAGGTGCAGTGATCGGAGTGATGCCTCAGGATTTGGGATTTAACCAACAGCTTTTAACTAAAACGGTTATCGGTGATCATAACATTTTTCGAGAATATTCTAACATTCATAAGGGAACAAAAGAAGATTCTCCAACTGTGATCGGAAATAAAAACTACTTCATGGGAAATTCTCACGTAGGCCACGATTGTATTCTTGGAAATAATAATATTCTTACTCATGGATGTGTGTTGGCCGGTCACGTGACTCTGGGTAATTTTTCGTTTATTTCCGGTTTGGTGGCAGTACATCAGTTTTGTTTTGTTGGAGATTATGCGATGGTTGCAGGACTTGCCAAGGTCGTTCAAGACGTTCCTCCTTATTCCACCGTCGATGGAAATCCAAGTACTGTCGTCGGACTAAATAGTGTAGGAATGAAACGGGCCGGTTTTTCTCCGGATGTAAGAAACGCGATCAAACACGCTTATAAAGTTATCTATCATTCCGGAATTTCGACAAGAAAAGCTTTGGACGAGTTGGAAGCTTCTGGAAACTTGATCGAACAAGTTAAGTATATTATAAAATTCTTTAGAGATAGCGATCGGGGAGTGACGAATCACAGGTGAGGTTATTGATTACAGGAGGGGCCGGTTATATAGGAAGTCATGTAGTTGCCCTTCTTCTTGAAAAAAAACACGAACTTATAATCGTAGATAATCTCGAAAAAGGAAACAAATCGAATCTTTTTTCTGGACCACAATTGATTGAGGGAAATATCCAAGACGATTTTGTGTTAGAACAAGCGTTTTCAAAACCTATCGACGCGGTTTTTCATTTTGCTGCGTGGAAGGCCGCAGGCGAATCTATGACTGATCCTTCTAAATACGCTTTGAATAATATCAACGGAACTCTCAAACTTCTTGCCTATATGGAAAAAGCCGGAACGAATAAGTTTATCTTTTCCTCTTCTGCGGCGGTTTATGGTTCTCCGGAATATCTTCCTATCGATGAAAAACATTCAGTTCATCCGGAAAATTATTACGGTTATACAAAACTTGCGATCGAACAAAACTTAAAATGGTACGAGACTCTCAAAGGATTTAGATTTGCTGCATTACGTTATTTTAATGCTGCCGGTTATGATCCGAAAGGAAGAGTTAGAGGATTAGAAAGAACTCCTGCAAATCTTCTTCCTATTATTATGGAAGCCGCAGTAGGAATGAGAAAAGATTTTGAAGTATTCGGCACGGATTATGAAACTCCGGACGGAAGTTGTATACGTGATTATATTCATGTAACCGACTTGGCAAATGCGCACGTTTTGAGTTTGGAATATTTAGATTCCGAAAAAAAATCTCTCACGGTCAATTTAGGTTCTGAAAAAGGGTATTCTGTTTTAGAAGTGGTTCGTCTTGCAGAAGAGGTGGTCGGAAGATCGATTCCTCATAAAATTTCAGGGAGAAGGGCGGGAGATCCCGCAAAACTTTTGGCTTCTTCTGCAATGGCTCAACGTCTATTACAATGGGCTCCAGAATACAGCGAAGCCAAAACACTTCTTAAAACGATGTGGGACGTATATCAAAATCCGGCTTAATGTCCTAAGAGTTTTGTCTAAAATGTTTCTCTTTGGATGAAGTTCTTTTCTGAATCAGCGAATCGATTTACATTCCGGATTGATCGAAGTCACGTATTCCAAAGGAAGGTTTTGTAAAAACTCTCCTCCTGAAAACTTTCCTTTGAATTGAATTTTTCCTTCTTGAAACAGCCGGACCCAGTCTTCTTGCAATTTGTTTGAAATCGGCGCGTAAGACCAGTGCCATTTTTCTTCTTTGTAACCTTTGTTTCCTCTTGAAAGTTTAGGTGTATAAGGTTGGCAGAACCCGAAACGTTTTGCATTTTTAGACATCCAGTTGTAAAATTTTTCCCCCTTACCTCCTTTTTCAAAATAAGAATTTTCTAATGCATTTAGATCCACATCCGTTCCCCAGTGATGTCTTGAGGTTCCCGGAGCGCTTGAAAACTCTAAGATCAAAGAGATGATTTCTTGAGGGGTTTTTCCTTTTACGGATTCTCTCATTTTTCTTTTTCCGGAATACTTTTCTTCCCAAATTCCCTTTTGATCTTTAAAAGAGCGGAATGCGGATACGATAAACGGTTTTTGTTTTTCGTTTGGATTTTCTCTTTGATAGGTTTGAAACAATTCCAAAAGTTTTTCCAAAACTTCTTTTCTAAGATAATGAGTTTTAGTTTCTCCCGGATTGGAATAGGAAGTGAATATTGATTCTTGTTTGAAGTCACCTAACACATAAGCTTCGGGCGTTTGAGAAAAAATCGAGTTTTGGAATAAGAAAATTAAAACTAAATACAATAAATTTTTCATATCTATCGTCAGAATGTGAAATTGAAAGTCTCTTGCAATGGGTTTTTAATGGAAGTCATTCGCAAAATTTTGGAATTCGATACCGATTGAATGGGTCTTTATGGATCCTTGAATATTAGGATCATCTGTTTAGAAATGGAATAGAGCTTAGGTAATAATGGTTGAAATATTTCTGAATGTGGTATGTTTGGTGAAGTTCCGTTATTCGGATTATAACTTTTCAGTTTAGATGCGGATTGATAACACATAAGGGAGAATTTTCGAATGAAAAAAACATTTATCGCTTCTCTGATTTTTTTTCTGTTATTAACGAATTGTTTTCTTTTTGATACGGCAGGTTTTTCCATTCCAGATGCCGTTTCAGGGAAAGAGGCAAAAGACCAGATTCTTACAAGTGCTCTGATCGGAGCAGCTATATCTCCGGACGACACTGCGATTCTTGCGTTGTTAGCTCCCGAACTTGCAAAGGTGGAAGAAGATCGTTATTATAACAAAGCCGACGTAGATGATTGTGCGAACTTTGCCATGATTATCAACTTGGTTACGATCAATATCGGGGGTTTTACCTGTAATCTGGAACCGAGAGAATACGTTTTTAAATACTTTTATTGACGGTTATATTTTGTAGGTTAAACAATATAAGAATCTGTCGGCTAACCCTGGATAGATTCTTATAGCTTGATGAGGTGGAATTAAATACCTAAATGTTTATCACAAAGTGTCGTTTCATGTAAGTTTGATAGAATCCAATGCGAAAGCGATTGAAGCGTAGTAAATAAATTGTAATTCAAGATAAAATATTGTATTACGTTTTTTTCATGCAATTTATTGACTGAAGCTGAAAGCGCGGTCCGGTAACGCCGGATTCGCCCCGGTTTTCTTTCGCTGAATTTATGTTATTGAAATGTAAACTTATTGGATTGGCGCTTTATTATGTAGTTCTGAATGGTATTAAAATCGAATGTGACAATGATTTTGAATTAGAGGTCGCAAAACGGCGATTTGATGCAGAAAGAAGATTGTTTTTTTGGAGTTTTATAAAGGTTCTCTTAACCGGAGAATATACAATTTATCTAATTTGAAAACAACAATCTTCCTTCGCTGAATCTACCTCGAATTTCTTCCTTTTCCAAGTCACCCGGATTTCCAAATAAAGTCGCGTCTTCTCGAGTCAGTTCTATCAGATTGGAATCTTTTCTTAAGTCCGCAATTTTAAAATCCGGAAGACCACTTTGACGAACTCCCATCAACTCACCCGGACCTCTAAGTTGAAGATCGATTTCGGATAACGCAAATCCGTCGGAAAAATTTACCATCGCTTCCAGTCTGACCTTGGCGTCTTCGGTAACTTTGGAATCTGTCATCAAGATACAAAAACTTTCTTGATCTCCTCTACCTACACGTCCTCTCAACTGATGTAGTTGGGAAATACCAAAACGATCCGCGTGTTCAATTACCATAACCGTCGAGTTTGGTACATCAATTCCGACTTCGATTACAGTCGTAGAAACTAAAATCTGAATTCTATTTTTGGAAAATTCTCGCATAACACGATCTTTTTCCTCTACTTCCATTTTACCGTGAACGAGTCCTACTTCGAAGTCAGGAAAAGTTTCGTGTTTCAAATGTTCATAAGCTTCGATGCAAGACTTAAGATCTACTTTTTCCGATTCTTCCACCAATGGATAAACGATATAACATTGTCTGCCGGAGGAAACATATTTACGAATGGATTTATAAATTCCTTCCCTACGGTCTTCCTGAAACCATTTTGTTTGAATTGGCATTCTACCTTTGGGTTTGGATTTGATCGTCAAAAGATCCAAGTCTCCGTAAAGAGTTAAACAAAGAGTCCTAGGAATTGGGGTCGCCGTCATGGCTAGAATGTCCGGGTTTTTTCCTTTAGAGCGGAGAGTTTCTCTTTGATCTACTCCGAACTTATGTTGTTCGTCTATGATCACAAGACCCAACTCGGAAAAGTGAACGTCTTCTTGAAAAACACTGTGTGTTCCAATGACAAATAATGTGTCCCCTTTTTTGATTCTATAGAGTTTTTCGTATCTGTTTTTTTTAGGTTCTTTGCCAACTAAAAGTTCGATTCCTAAAAAAGGCATGTTACCTAAAAAGGAAAGAATGGTCTGGTAGTGTTGTCTTGCAAGAATTTCCGTCGGAGCAACCATACACACTTGAATTTGGTTGTCTATATAACGTAAAGCAGTCAAAAGAGCGACTAACGTTTTTCCGGAACCTACGTCACCTTGTAAAAGAACGGCGATCGGTTGTTCTTTGCTCGTAAGTTCCTTAATCTTTTGAAGCGCTGAGTTTTGATCTTCTGTAAGTTGAAACGGAAGGTTTTTACGGACTAAGTTTGCGGTTTCTGATTCCGGTAA
Source organism: Leptospira kirschneri serovar Cynopteri str. 3522 CT (assembly GCF_000243695.2). Classification (NCBI taxonomy): domain Bacteria; kingdom Pseudomonadati; phylum Spirochaetota; class Leptospiria; order Leptospirales; family Leptospiraceae; genus Leptospira; species Leptospira kirschneri. The sequence continues at coordinate 324,145 of NZ_AHMN02000013.1, forward strand.
AGGCCAGAGGACCCGCTTGATTTTTTCGCGCTCTTTCTTTTTATGTTCTATTAGAAGATTAAAATAAAATAATTCTTCGTATTTCAATCTATACTTTGCGGTGTCCAAAGAAGTTTCATCTGTCGGAAAGTGTATCTCTCTATATGAATCTTCTCTTAAAATCAAACCTCTTCGTTTCACAATTTCGTTTGGAAGGATTTCCGGAATTTTACCCTTTAATTTTTCCAACGCGGAATAAAGAATTTTACGAAAACCTCTGGAATCTAAACCTTCCGACTTGAGGACTTCACTCGAAGGATATAAAGGAATGATTCTACCTGCGTGGATCATTTCAGGAAGTTCTGAAAGTTCTTCTTCCGGTTCTTGTTCCTGGTTTTTCTTTTTGGAACCGGTCGAACTTATAGGATAAGTAGTTTTGATCGCACTCGTTAAAATTTCATAGTCCGGATGAATCAGTTGAAAACCTCGAAAGTATTCCAGCTTTCCTGTGGCAACTAACGTGGTTCCTGGTTGAAATATTTTTTGAAAAAAATTAACACCGCGAAAAAACACGATCGAAATTCTTTCGTTGTTTCTGGTCTTAGTACCAACTACGAGTCTGGACTTTTTACCGTGTGCAAGGTATGCGTCTATAACCTCTACGATTAAAGTTACGGCTTCACCGGTTTTCAAAAGTACGTTGTCGGTTAGGTTTCTATCTAAGTATCTTCTCGGAAAAAAGTTGAGAAGATCTTGTAAGGTATCGATTCCTATAGACGCAAGAGCAGCCGCCTTGGAACGACCGACTCCTTTGATCACCGTCACAGGCAAAAGAAGTCCGTTGTTTTGGGTCGTCGTATTTTCAGTTTTAGAGACCGAGTTCTTCATCGTTGATTGGCGTTGGAGTCCATTCCGGGTCGGGAATTTGAGAAGATGTAAAATTTCGATTTTCCGTCTCTTCTTCTAATCCGAGATAACAATATCTACAACCGTAAATTCTAGCGTGTCTTTTGATACCGGGAGAAGGAGGTTCCGAAATGATGGCGTATAAATATTCCGTTTTTTGCAAGTATTTTCCGCAAACCGGACAAATTCTAGGTTTGGGAAGATTGGAATCCCAATTTTTACCATAAACTTTTTTAGGATCTCCGTAATCTTTTGACACTCCATTTTCTAAGTCTCTTTTTTTTTCGGATTTATCTATTCTTCTGGTATCGACCGAATAAAGAAGATGAAAAAAAATCGCTGCCACTCCTAAACATAACATCACGGTTAAAAAACCAGTCATTGTTTTAAGTAGTCCTTGATTTTTGCGGCCATGGTAGAGGGAAGTCCGATTCCTTTGTCCTGCAATCTGTGGGAATATTTATGAAATGAATACGTATGTTGTGAAGTTTGAACGATTCCATCGAAACAATGTTCGATCGATTCTTCTAAAGATTTACTTAAAGGAATATTGGAGGCGATCTGTTGTTCGTATTTTCTCAACAACTTGCGGTTTACACCTCTGCAAATCGATCGATAAAAACAAAATCGAATTACCATTTCCGAATCGGAATTCCCGTTTAAAATATCTTCTTCCAGTTGGTTTAGATTGATACAGTCTACAATTTCTAATTTATACGCTTCGGTGTTGTGTTCGTAGGTCACAAGATTCATAAACAAATGTTTAAATAAGGAGATCTTATAACAATCTTCCATGCCACATTCGCCCATTTTAGAATTTTCACATTGAGTATACATTACAATATCCGTATCCGATTCCGCAGTCGCCTGACCGAAGTTAAGCGAACCTAAAATGTCAAATGCGATCACGTCTCCTCCAAAGTTGATTAATTTGGAGAATTTTTTAAAGTCTTCGATTCTTTCTCTGGAAATTGTCGTTTCGTGGGATCGGAAATATCTTTTTAATCCTGTGAACTTTTGGATGGTGGGATTGTTTTTGAAACCTGAGATCGTCATGTCAGACTCTCACAAAATCTTCCGCGGACACCTCCGAATCTTGATTTACAAACGTAACCGAAGGGAAGTTACCCTTACAATCTACTTCCATTAAGAGGCGAATTTTGTGGTCCACCAGTCTATTCAATTTTACGGTTTCTACAAGCCCATTTTCTAAAAATATTTCTGAGAAAAATCCGCCCGGTTGAAAACCAAAAACGGAATCTACGGCGCCGAAGTTGGAAGGATTTAAAAAAACGGTTTTCCCTTTTTTAATAATACCTTGGTCTTCGTGAACGTGTCCTGAAACAACAAGAGAAGGATTGTATTCATCTAAGTATCTTCTAATTCCTTGAGAACCTACGTTTCCATAATTCGGAATCTTATCTAAAAATCCATAAGGAGGATTATGAATGACTACTATATCTGGTTGTTCTTCTTTAAAAAAATCTTCCGGCTCACTATAACTTTTACCATTACGGTTGTATTCGTGAAACTTAACCGCCAATTTTTCCGGAATTCCGGAAGTAAGAATCGGAGCGCCACCATAACCTGCAAATTTATAACCGTCTTGTTCAAAAGTTTTTCTATGAATGTCCCTTTCATACAAAGCACTGTATTGAAGATCTATATCATAGTTGCCTGGAAGAACTCTTACCGGAGCTCTGGAATATTTTTGTATAATGATTTCGATGAGTTCATATTTTTCCTTCATCGTTTTGGCGGCTTGATGAAATAGGCTTCTGTATTCTTTAGATTTTTCTACTATATCAGGACTGTATTTTTCGGGAAAACGGATAGCTCTTGTAGCATAGTCATAAGCGTTGATCTCTTCTTTTTGATCTTGAGAGATACGATACATTTCTTCTTGGATCGTACAGAATTCTATAATACGATCTGTACTAAAGAAAGCCTTATAAATAATATCTCCGGAGAATAGATATAAGTCTGCTGTGGTTTGTTGTAGAATTTCCTTTAAGCCTCTTAAGCCGTCGTGAATATCGGTCAAGTAGATGATCTTCATTGGAATCGATTCGGAATATCGCCGTCTCTTTTATACTACAATTTTATAATGAAAAAGAAAGCTATAAACTCAATTTAGAAATAGGTTATGGAATGTCCAACCTTTCTAAAAATTAGTCTCTCCAAAGAAGTAGAAGTGAGTCTTGATTTTCTGAAATGGGTTCGATTCGGATGTATTCTGGACCAAAAAAATCTAAAAGAGGTTTTAAAATGGTTCCTGATCTTACGAATAAGAATACGTTTCCTTTTTCCGGAATTACTTTTTGAATAGTGATTTTACCGGCGAGATCCGGAATTTCAGAAAGAAAATAATCTATATTTACAGTGATAACATTTCGAATCCCTGTTAGACGAAGGATTTCTGGAATTTCCTCAACGATTGTTTCTAAAATCAATCTCCTATGAAATTGGAATATTTTAGAAAAAATACGGATTGGGTCCAACTTTCTAAGAGTGTGACTGAACAAACGAAAGGAATGAATTTGAAAACGAACCTGATTTTGGATCACTTTAACTGGAATGAGCCTAACGTTGTAATCTACAAATTCGGTTTTTAAAAATCGGGACCAGAATAAACCTTGGATCGAAAAATGTCCGGTTAAAATCAGAACTCCGTTTTCAGAATCAAATTCGAGAGATTCCAGAGGATCGTCCGATTCAGAAATTTTTTTCTTCAAAATTTTATTTAGAGAATGAAGTTTAACTGTGATCTTATAATTGCTCTTTTGGTTCTCTTTTTCAAAAGAATGTCCAGTAAAAAAATCGAACGGATTGAAGATGAGTTTCCTCAAATCGAGCATGGGAGATCAAAAATAGTTTGCGGGTAAAGAAGAGTAAACTAAATTATTAATTCCAAGTTGGGAATGGTTGTTTCGAAATTGTTTGGTAGAAAAATTTTTTCGACTTCAACCTTACATGAGGAGTTTACATGAAAATTGGAGTGATCGGATCGGGAAGTTTTGGAACCGCGTTGGGAAGTCTTCTTGCAGATAAAGGTTATGAAGTTACTCTCTGGTGTAGAAGCGATTCTCAAGTTGAAAGTATCAATTGCAATCATATCAACAACAAACATCTTCCTAATTTTATTCTACCGGAAAAACTTACAGCAAGTAAGGATTTAAGAAATGTAATTCAAGGAAAAGATATGATCGTATCTTCTCCACCTTCTCATGCGTTGACTGAAATTTTAAGAGAGATCAAAGAATATTTGCCGGAAAAAGTTCCTATCGTTTCCGCGAGTAAGGGAATTGAAAACGGAACGTTACGTCTTGTTTCTGAAATTTTTGAATCGGAACTTCCCGAAAAATATCATTCTTATCTTTCGTATTTATCTGGACCTTCTTTTGCAAAAGAGATCATCCAAAAAGTACCGACGATTGTAAGTATCGCTTCTAAAAACGAAACGACCGCGCGTAAGGTTCAGGAAATATTCAGTTTTTTGTATTTTCGAACGTATTGGACTCCGGACGTAATCGGAGTAGAAGTAGGAGGTTCTTTGAAGAACGTGATCGCTTTGGCTGCGGGTGTAAGTGATGGGTTAGGTTTTGGACAAAATACAAGAGCTGCTTTGATTACAAGAGGTCTAAATGAAATTACAAAAATAGGTTTGAAGTTGGGCGCGGACCCAATGACTTTTTTAGGACCTTCCGGAATGGGAGATTTGATTTTGACTTGTTGTGGAGAACAATCTAGAAATCGTACCGTAGGATTTAGATTGGGTAAGGGAGAAACCTTAGAACAAATTCTTTCCAGTATGAACGAAGTTGCTGAAGGAGTAAAGACTACTCAAAGCGCGTATGAGTTATCACAGAAGTTGGGAATCGAAATGGCGATTACGAACGAGGTTTATAAAATGCTTTACGAAGGTAAGAATCCGAGAGAAGTTGTGAAAGACCTTATGAAGCGCGATCTTAAAAGAGAAGGCGTTTCAGTCTGATCTACCTTGAAGCTTCTTTCCTTTAAATTTCATCTTTATCTGGTTTTGGGTCTTGTATCTTTTGGTTCGATTTCGGCTCAAACCAAACAGGAATTTGGATGGGCCAAAAGTTCGGAAGGTTTTTCCTTCAATTTAAATGGAAGAACTGTATTTCAATCTAAAGACGAAATTAAATCCTTTCCTGAAAATCTAACACTTTTGGAAAAAGCAGATTATCTTTTTTTTGCGGGAGAATATTTTATTCTCAATAAAGATGTACGTCGATACGAATCTTTGTTGAAACTGACGGAGAATGCGGAAAGTGAACTTGTGTTAGGCGGAATTTTTTTAAGAATATTCAAAGAATTGAATTTTAATTCTAAGGAATCTTCCCGCAATCTGCTGATTCAATTTTCGAAGAACGAAAGTTCTTCTTATCTCAAGGAATTAGCGGAAGGATTTGATCTTTCTGTATTTGAAAAAAAAAATCCGGAAAATCTAAAATGTTCCAGAAAAGTTGTATATTATTCTCTTTGTAAAACCCTACGTCTAAAAAAATATCTTTCTGATTTTTCTCCAAAAGCAAAATCCCACGAAAGAGAATATCTAAATTTAAACAGGACTCTGGCACCGTTTTTAGAAGATCCGGAACTGAAATACATTCCTTTTTTAAGTAATATGATCTATAACATCGCTGATCAGCTCGCGGAGCTAGGACTTTCCAGAGAAGCGGTTCATTTTCAGAAAATTTTAATCATCTCCGAAAATTTAAGCGGTAGAATTATAGGATATTCTTATGAAAAACTCGCTTATTATTATTTAATCGGAGGAGATCTAGTTTCTGCTGAAAAAGTATTGGATTACATTCTTAAGTATCATCCGGATATAAGAACTTCTTATAAAAATAATCTTTATCTAAAGTTAGGCACCATTGCATATCTCAATCAAGAATATAAGAAATCTCTGGATTACTATTTGAACTTGGATTTTTTAGAATGGTCTTCCACGATTTTAAATCCGTTTTTAGGAGAACCGATTTCAATCAACAGCGCTAGGGATATGATCTCGATGGCGATCTGGAGATCTAAAAGTTCCTTTAAGGCGGTAGACGCACTCAAGTCCGTTTCTACTCCTAAAAATTTGACCGAAGACGATTTATTTACACGTCTTAGAATCGTACAGATTTTGATGAACGATGAACCTGAAGTAGCGGGAAAGATGGCGACCGAAATCACTTTTTTAGCGCAAAGTAAGGGATGGAAAAGGGTAGAATACGCCTCTACTTTGTTAAACGGATTTATCCATTATAAAAAGAACGATCTTAGAAAAGCGATCATAGAATTTACAAAAGCATACGGAATTTTAAGAACTACAGATCCAATTTATACGGAAGAATGGATTCGACTTGCAGGTTTGTTTTATTCTCATAAAGAATCTAAATCCTTAAAAACGGTTAAAGGCGCTTTGGATCAAGCCGTCTCGATCATGATTCTTAGAAGACCAGACGATATGCTTCTTCAATTGAAAAATTATCTTCCAATAGTTTACGGAGTTCGAGAATTTACGGATGCAGCGATCCAATATTATGCGGCTCACGGACATACGATGGAACTTTTGGGATTTTTATCCCGTTTAGAACAGAAAGAAACGATGGGAAATCCGAACGCTCTCATTTCTATCATTGATACAAGTCGAAGAATTTCTTCTTTTAGAGGATTTTATCCGGGACCTAAGGAACATTTGACTTCGGTTCGATCGGAAATTCGCCAAACAGAGGTTATGCGACTCTTAGAAGAATCTGATCCATTCCGGAATCAAGAAATCAAAAAATCTCATACTCCAGTGTTGAGCGTTTTTGTAAGGGATAAAAGAACTTATGTCTTTTGGAAACAGGGTAATTCTCAGGAGATAGAACTGAAAGAGATTCCTTCTGAGTCCGCTTCTTCTTTTACCGTTCAAGTCGTATTAAAATCTTTGATTGAGTCTTTGTATAAAAAAGATAATGTTCAAATTTATCTAAACGTTTCTGGAATGGAATCTTTTGATTATCTTAAGAAAGAATTTCCAGAAATCGATTTTAGATTTTTTACTAAGTTCAGCAAAAAGAACGATAACTTTAAATCGGAACGTATTTACGTTTGTGACTGTAATCATGCAGATAATCTTTCCAATACCAATTTTGAAAAAGTTGCCTTCACATATTTTGAAGGAAATAAACTGTTAATTGGAAATCGTTCTACGATGATTTGGAATTTAAAAGTTGCGGATCATTCGGTTTCAAACTTAAACGAATATTCTTGGAGTTGTGGAGAAGAACAGATTCGTTTTTCAAGATTACATAGGCGTTACGACTTTAGAAATACTCCTCAGAGACTGATCTTTACGAGAGACTCTTTGAGTGGTAACGGTTGGAAAGGAAGATCCGAAGACTTTTTAGATTGGGTTTCTTTTTGGATCCATGCAGGGGTTTATAGAATGTATTACATTCCGTCCTTGAACTTAAATTCAGAATCGGACATAAAACTTATGGAAAAAATTTCTCAAGAAACAAACGAACCGGAAACGTCGTTTAGGGGAATTAGAATTCGAAAACATATCGAATAAAAGGTCGTTTTTTCAAAACGTTAGTTCTATAAAATCTAATGTTTTTTTCTTTTAAACGATCGACATTTTTTGCCAATTCAAAGACTCTATCTTCCAGTAAGTCATGGACCCCGAAGGTAGTCAGTTCTACATTCCAACGATATTAAATTTCCGTTTTCTAAACTCAAAGGCCGTCCTAAACCCATACATTCTTAGATCCAATTGGATCCCTATTCTCCTACAATGGAATTAATCGGTTTTTTTATAATCATTTTACTTATATTTGCCAACGGATTTTTCGTTTCCGCCGAGTTTGCGTTGGTTTCGATTCGTCCTTCTCGTTTAGAGGAATTGATCAAAGAAAATAAACCTCTTGCATTTGTTACTAAACGCGCGGCTCAAAAACTTAACGACATGTTATCCGTATGTCAGGTAGGAATTACCATCGCCAGTCTTTTGTTAGGTTGGGTGGGAGAAGGATACGTTTCCAGATGGCTAATTTTTCTTTTGGAAATGTTTGGATATTCTGCAAATGAAGCGACTATTCACGGTTTGGCGATTACCATTTCGTTTACGATTATCACTTTTCTGCATATACTTTTAGGAGAACTACTTCCTAAAACAGTAGCGATTCAGAATACGGAACCGGTTGCTCTTTTTATTAGTATTCCTTTATTCTTCTTTTATTATCTATTTTATCCGATTACTTTTTTCTTAAACGAAATGACTTCTTTTCTTTTGAAGTTGATTGGAATTGAAGCAAATAAAAGCAGAATGATGCATTCTCCTGAAGAATTGATGATCATCATTGAAGAGCAAAATAAACAAGGTAAGATCGATCAGGAAGAATTTCAGATCATTCAAAATACGTTTCAGTTTTCGGAACATCAGGCAAAGGATGTGATGACTCATCGTTTGAGTATCATAGGAATTCCGCATGATACTTCTATGGATTCTTTAATTTCTATTATTGCGGAACACCATTTTTCCAGATACCCAATTTATGAAGGTAGTACGGATAAAATTATCGGAATCATTCATGTTCAGACTTATCTTACTTGGTTGTCTAATTCTAAAAAAGGTAGAAAAGAGAAGGTAACCGCCATTATGCAACCTCCGATTTTTGTTCCCGAAGGTCTTTCGATCGAAAAGGTGATGCAAAAACTCAGAGAAAACAAACAACACATGGCGATCGTTATAGACGAATACGGTGGAGTTGCCGGTCTTCTTACTTTAGAAGATATTATCGAGGAAATTTTCGGACAGATCCGAGATGAAACGGATGATCACGAGACGGATCCATTTCCTACTCAACATTCGGATAGTTTTACCATTGACGGCGAAGCGGAGTTAGACGATCTAAAAGAAATTCTTGTAGGAGTTCAAGAAGAAGAGATCAAAGATATTCGTACAATTGCAGGTTTTATTTTAGGTCGTTTAGAAGATATGCCAGAAGAAGGTTCTACGATTTCTCTTCAAACCGGAACTCTTACCGTTGAGAAGATGGAAGGTAATAAGATTCTTTTGGTTCGTTTTACAAGAGTTAGTTTAAACAATCGAGCTCAGTCTAAAAAATGAGAATCGGAAACGTTTATGCCTAATCTTAAAAAAGAAATACTCGTTGCCGTTTCGGGAAGTATCGCCGCATACAAGGCCTGTGAACTTGTAAGAAATCTTACTAAGGAAGGTTATCCAGTAAGTGTAATTATGACGGCGAACGCGACTCAGTTTATCGGATCCATTACGTTCGAAGCATTGACTAACAAAAAAGTACGCGTAAATGAATACGAGCAAGGTATGGCTCATATAGATGCTAAAAACTCCGCGTCAGTAATGGCCGTTGTTCCCGCTACCGCAAACATCATCGGTAAAATGGCAAACGGGATTGCGGATGATCTTGTCACCTCGACTTATCTAGCAGCGAATTGTCCTGTGGTCGTTGCACCTGCTATGAATCCTTTTATGTATGCTCATCCTTCAGTTCAAAGAAACTTAAAACGATTGATCGAAGACGGTGTGATTCTTGCGGACCCTTCCGAGGGAGTGGTTGTCTGCGGAGACGAAGGATATGGAAAGTTAGCCGAAATCTCTCTAATACAAAAGTTAATTTTGGATTTATATCAGAGATCTTAGATTCAGAGAAATTAAGATGCGATTTTCTAAAGCGATCATTACGTCTGGACCGACCATTGAATGGATCGATCCTGTGAGGTATATTTCGAACGCTTCTTCTGGTAAGATGGGTTTTCATATCGCCGAAGCCGTTTCTAAATGGATTTCCGAAGTTGTTTATATACACGGTCAAGTATTAGAAAATTATAAAAATCCTAAGGGTTCTAAAAGTATTTCTGTGGAAACTACATCCGATCTTTGCAACGCGGTTCTTGCAGAAATTCAGACGGATACGATCCTAATTATGGCGGCGGCTCCTGTTGACTTCCGTCCATCTAAAAGTAATGAATCTAAAATTAAAAAAGAAGAAGAAAATGAAACCTTTCTACTGGAACTCGTTAAAAATCCGGACATCTTAAAAACTGTAAGTTCTAAAATTACAGAGGAAAAAATTTCTGGTTGTTGTTTAGTAGGGTTTGCCGCTGAAACGGATTTTTTAGAAGAGTACGCTCAAAATAAACTGAAAAGTAAAAATTTAGATTATATTGTAGGTAACTACGTGGGTAAAAATGAAAAAGGTTTTGGCGAAGTAGATACGACCGTGTTTATTTATTCCACTTTTGGGAAAGTCGCTCAAATTGGTCCTTTTTCTAAGGAAGTAGTTTCCGATAAGATCGTAGAGTTTTTAAAAATAGAAACTTCTAAACCTTTCGTGAAAGTGAATTTGTTGTAACGCGAAAGGGATCGATGCGAGGTTAATAAATTGAAACTAAAGAAGATTATTATATAGCGTTTTTTGCATACAATTTATTAACCAGAGCTGAGAGCCCGGTCCGGCTGCCTGTGGCAAGCCGGATTCGCCTCGATTTCTTACGCGAACTCACGTTAAAACTTATCCCGAGACCTCAAAAGATATAAGCGATAGCTTTTTAGAAATTTCTAATAAATGTTAGAACTCCTATGGAAACCGTTTTATATGGGTATTTGTTAACTTTCCAGTGATTCTTCATCAGTAATCTTTAAGTTTTGGGACAGGCCCTTGATTAGGTGAATTTTTTTTAAAGGATTTTCAATTAAGTTCATTTATAATAATACTCTAATATAGGTTTGATTAAAGTATTTATTCAATATTAGGCATAATTTTCCATAGAAATTCTATTTCCGCAATTAAACGAGGTATATCTTGTTTTGCGTTTGCAATAAAATCCTGATCTGCAAGTGATGCTCCAGAAAGTTCTATATCGTTTTTTGATGTTCGAATGAAATCGGAACCTGAAGTATGATCTCTACCTTCAATGAATGATTTCCACGGTCCGGGAGTCGAAGCTTCCCAACGTCTCTTGATTTCTTCCAGTTCTTTTAGAGATAAACGATTCAATTAATTCCTCACTTTTAAGGTGAGTTCGATGGTTGAAATTTATTAGAGTTGTTGAAAAATTCCATAGTGGCGATTAACTGCTTCAATTGCCGATTTGCATAAAATAGAAACAGATGGAGAATTAATTTTTCAATAACTCTATTTTATAAAACCTAATCTTTCAATAAAAATAAAATGTGGAACTATCACAACATCTATTTTTTACAATTAAATTTTGAAAATGTAGGAACTCATACGAATTCCAATCGTGAAAAACGAATATTTAAAAATTCATAATGTGACTTAATCTGTGGGAACTCTCACAAATCTAGATTTTACGATCAAACTTTGAAATTCACTTTTAGAAAAATTTTTCTATTTTCTCTTATGTAGAACTCACGTTTTTAAAGTTTTATACATAAGAATTTCAGAATAAATTGCGACAATTTAAAAGTCTATCTCAAAACAAGGTTTATGGTATCAGATTTTACTTTAACGTTTGAAAAAAATATTTTTTAGTTTATACGAATTCTATTTTAGAAATTTGTTTTATTATACTTTACTAAAATATTTTTGTAAAAGATTGAGTTGGTGGCTCACTAACTTCGTTATGATTTTATGTTTTAGTTAATAAACTTCTGATTTATCTTTTTTGAAATTTATTAACTAAAGTTGAGGCACAACCTGTTTGTCGATCGTTGTGCTTCAACTTCCTTAGAGAGGTTTGGTGGTCGGTGATTTAAAATTTAAAGAGACCATATCCGAACATGCGCCACTTTATTCGGTTTTCTTTTTGATTTTTCTATACAAATCCTGCCAGTTTTTCTTGGTCCTGGGCGAGTAGAATTACGGATTCGCAATAAGTTTCCCAGTCGGTTCTTCCGGATGCAAAATCGAGATAAATGGATTCTAATAATAGAAAAAACATAAATCACCTCTTTCTTTAAGATCGATCCGATTTCAGATTTTCCTTGAGTTCTTTTTTTTGTGGTAGAGAATTGGGGAAGTTCATTCTTTATTCATATGTCTCCTGTTCTTTCTGAATCCCAACTTCGGGATTTTAAACATACCTTAGAATCTTCTAACATACCTTTTCGCTCGGAAGTTAGATTGGGAGTGTTGTCTTCCTTCAAAATCGGCGGTGTTTGCCCTGTGATTGTTGAACCCGAAATTTCTTCTCAAGTTTCGGAAGCTTTGCGCATTTTTTCTAAATTTGATATTCCTTGGAAAATTTTAGGAGGAGGTTCTAATCTTTTAATTTCGGATCATCCTGATAATTTTGTTACTTTACGTTTGTCCGGTAAATTTAAGGAATTTGCATCTTTAGGTGATGGAAAGTTTCAAATTGGGGCCGCGACCAATACCACTCCTACATTTCGTCAAATTTCACAATTAGGTTATACCGGAGTTGAGTTTTTAAGTACGATTCCAGGTTGGACCGGTGGAGCAGTGATCCAAAATGCAGGTTGTTACGGCGGAGAACTTTTCGATTTGATTGAATCTGTCGAATTTTTGAGAAACGGAGAAGTGTTTGTTCGTAAACCGTCTGAAATCAAATACGGTTATCGGTTTACCGAGTTCTTAAATCAAAAAGATTCTATCATTTTAGGTATTAAAATTTTTCTCAAAGAAGGAAACTTAGAAGAGATCGAATCTTCTTTAAAAGATAAAAGAGATAGAAGAAATTCTTCTCAGCCTGAAAATAAAAAAAGTGCCGGTTCTGTTTTTAAAAATCCAAAAATCTTTCGTGAAGATGGAAAAGAAATCAAAGCTTGGGAATTGATCGATCAAGCTGGTTTGAGAGGTCGGATCAAAGGTGGCGCTCAGATTTCTTCCGAACATTGTAATTTTATAGTCAATTTAGGAACTGCTACCGCTTCCGATGTACACTATCTGGTTGATCTAGTTGTAGATAAGGTTCATCAAACGTCCGGAATTCTTTTAAACCGAGAAATCGAATTTTTTGGAGACATCCCTTGATTTTTTTCTAAGTTTATTACAAATACGTTTAAAAATGAATCTTATGCCTATCCATGTTATAGGTTTTTATACAAAAAATAATCTAAGAGCTGCATTCGTATGGATTTTTTTGTATTTATAAGTAATTTATAATGTACTTATAAAACCTCTAAAATTAGACGCTGTATGTTGTTTGCAAGTCATAGAGAATGGTCATTCTTTAGAAGCATACATCGATAGATCTGCTTCGTGTATCAACTCATCAAGTTTTTGAATAGAACCGATCGACATTCCCCAAGTAAAATTAAAAGGAGGATCGTTTTCCTCACATTTTTTTAGAAGGACGGACATTGTTTCCCTAAATCGGTTTTGGGTTTGGAGTATTTTTTCCTGATTTTCATGTTGTACTAAAACTAAAAATTCATCTCCTCCAATTCTGAATATTTTATCCGTTCCACGAATTACGTAACGAAGAATATCCGCAAAATAACAGAGCACTTGATCTCCCGTTTTATGGCCGTAAGTGTCGTTGATCATTTTAAAATCGTTTAAGTCTAAAAGGGAGACTAACGCAATATGGTTTTCTATTGTCCTACCGGACCATTTTTCTTTAAGATGATTCAGCTTATTGCGGTTAAACGCTCCAGTCAATGAGTCTCGAAATGCAAGTATTTTTGTTTTTTCATATTGATCTGAATGTGCTAAGGAGATTGCAGTAAAATCTGCTATCGTTTGAAGAATGACTAAATCTTCAGGAGAAAAAGAGGATCCGTTAAAACGATTTACTAATTCGATAACCCCGTGGACTTCTCCTCTGAATATCATTGGGACTGCTATGATCGTTTTTGTCTCGAATCCTGTTCTTTCGTCGACTTTTTTGGAAAACCTAGGATCGTTTTTTACGTTCTCTACAAAGATTGGGGATTTTGTCTGAACAACTGAACCGGCAATTCCTTCTCCCGACTTTAATCGAATATTTCTAATATGATTGAATTGTATTCCTTCCGCTATTAGAAAAAATAATTCTTCCGAACTTTCATCGTAACGCATCAAACTCCAATTTTTAGGACTAAAAAATAAACGGACTTCTTCCATTACTGCACTTAGTACTTCTTGCTGCTCTAACGAAGAGGTAATAATTTTTCCAAGGGAAGAATATAACTTAATTAATTCCGGTTTTGAGTCTTTTAAGGTCATTGGTATTTTTTACTCTTTTTTATTTTATTAAGAGTTTGAAGCGTTATTTATCAAGATATTTCCAAGAAAACTATGATTTTATTCTAGTGTTGATTTTATAAAATACACACCATAAATTTTTAAACAAGTCTCCCATGTAACTTAGAATTTGGGATATTTTATTATGTAGCGCTTGGTATAAGTTTTTTTTTTTCAGGGACAATTTTTGAAACTAAACGTTGTATTGGAATAGAATAAACGTTATTCATTACTTAGAAATTTAGATTGTATTGAACTCGCGTTACTACTGATCTCTATAAAATTGAGTACCGTTAATTCTATCACAAAACGTTGATTCTATGTAAAATATTCGGTACTTTATTAGAGTTGTTGAAAAATGAATTCTCCATCTGTTTCTATTCCATGGAAACGAGCAATTGAAATAGTTTTGTTAAACTGAACTATGGAGTTTTTCAACAACTCTATTATATAGTTATGAATAAGAGCTTGTCCTAAAACCTCAAAGAATTTTACGCGATAATCTCTTAGAAATTTTTAATAAAATGCAGTAGTTCCTACAAATTAGGTTGTATCTGTATCTGGCAATTTGCGAACTTTTAAGCAGTTCCAATCTTATTCAATTTTCGTAGTAGTTCTCACATTGAACGGTTTTGGGACAAACTCTACCCTATACAATAAAGTGTCATAAATGCTGAAATAAATCCTAAAATGTGGGAACTACGACAAGCCACGAATTTACAAATAAATTCTAAAAGTATAGGAACTCATACTAGTTAATAATTTTATTATATTCAAATTAATACAAAGACAAATCCAAACGATTGAGCGAGGATTTGTCTAGGAGTTTATTTTGTGTTAGACGGGAATTGCCTGTTTGGAAGCTCTTTCCAGTTTGATCAAATTGGCGCTAGTGATAGCTATACTATCCAAGTTATAGGTTTGAGAAATTGATATTCGTCTTTCGAGTTCTTTTCCATTTAACACTTTCAAGGACTTTTCCAAAAGAAGTCCGCATAAAAAACGAGCCGCTATTTCTACAACCTCGAACGCTAAAGAATCTTTTACGTTTCCGTCATGAATGGATTTGTAAAATACTACGCTTGAATCTAAATCTTTCCAAACTTTTTTAAGATCTTCCGAGGCAGAAAATTTGGAAAGTTCTGCTTCCGAATATTGTCTGAGTTGTCCGGTTGGAGACATTCCAGATACGACACCTCCAATTGCGGCGACAATTTGTAATTGAGTCGTTCCTTCGTAGATTGTAGTAATTCTACTATCTCTATAAATTCGAGCCACGTCGTAGTCTTCAGTGTAACCACTTCCACCATGGATTTGTAATGCGTCCGATGCAATTGCAACACATCCTTCGGAAGCGTAGTATTTACTCAACGGAGTAAAAAGGTCTGCAAGTTTTTCCCAACGACGAATGGATTCATCCTGACTTATTTCTTTTTCTGATTTACCTTCTATTTTAATAAGATGTTCTTTTGGCCAGTGATAAAGATCGATCGCCTTTCCGGTTTCAGCGATTAGAACTCTGGTCGCTAAAATTTCTCTTTCCATACGATCTAAAATTTTTTTCACTGCGGGAATTTGTTCGATCGGTTTTCCAAACTGAATTCTTTCAGAAGCATATTTTTTAGCTTCGTAATAAGCGGCGGTTGCAATTCCCAAAGATTGAGTTGCGATTGTAAGCCTGGCCGCGTTCATCATTCCCATCGAATATTTTACAAGTCCATATCCGGTTTTGCCGATCAATTCTCCCGGAGAATTATCAAAAACTACTTCACAAGTAGGAGAACAATGAAGCCCTAATTTATGCTCCACACCCGCGATATGTACGTCGTTTCCTTTTACTAGAAAAAAAGATAAACCCCTCGCACCACTTTCGGGCGATCCTGTTCTCGCTAACGTAAGAATTATGGACGGTGCATTGATATAACCACAAGCGTGTGTAATAAAACGTTTGGCTCCGTTGATTCTCCAAATTCCGTTTGCGTCTTGAGAAGCTCTTGTTTGAACATTAGGAAGATCGGATCCATAGTTTGGTTCTGTAAGTGCCATTGCCGCGCTGTATTTTCCTGCGGAAATTTCCGGAATCCATTTTTCGCACATTTCGGAAGAAGCGTATCTTTCCATGATTTCTACAATGTTTATATTTCCGTAGGAAAGACAAAAAGCGGCGTCTGCCCTTGCGGCAACTTCCATCATAAAAGATTGAACTGTTGCTGGTAATCCCATGCCGCCGTATTTTCTACTGATTGAAATTGGCATCAAACCGGCGTCTCGGAGTGTGTTATAACATTCTTCTTGTGCTTTTGGAAAAGTCACTTTTCCGTTTTCATATTTAAGTCCAATCCGATCCATTTCCTTACTGCGAGGGGCTACAAATTCACCCATAATTTCACCTAAGGACTCTAAAACGGATTTATAATATTCTTTAGCTTCTTCCACGTTGGAAGGTGCATAGGCTAATCTTTCATTGCCTGTTTTTTTATATTCTTCTGCGTCTTCGAATTTATGTTCGTATGCATGGATGATTTCTTCCCAATCGATTAACCGGTTAAAAACGAGTTTTAGATCTTCATTGTCTTGAAAGTAATTGCTGATAATCATGGAGTTCGTACCTCTCAATTATGCCCAATAATTAAGAGTATCGAGAAGAGATGTCAAGCATCAAAGAAAACTAATTTGCGGTCTTATCCTCTTCTTTCAATTTTTTTAATTTTGGCAATTCGCCAATTGCAACTGAATACCAAATCGTATTCAAAGAATGTTGATAATATGCCTTTCGATAGGCAATTTCAGAATCTAAAAAAGAAGTTTCAGATACTAAAAGTTCAAGACGGGAAACTGTTTTAAAACTGAAACCTCTTCTTTGAGAACTTAGATTGGATTCTGCGGAATTGCGTGCTTTTGAATATAGGGATAATAAACGAGCGGAGTTTAAGGAACTTTCATATGCTTTTCGAATTTCATCGGTTGCGATCCTTTTTGTTTGAGACAATTGTAATTCTGCTTGTCTCAATGCAGATTCTGCCTGTTTAACTCCTGCCGTGATGGTTCCGGCGGATAATAGAGGCACGTTGATAGATAGTTGCATCGTAATGTCTTTATTTGGAGTTGTATTGTGTTCTGGAATTGTATAATAATTATTTAATGTAACCGAAGGTAAATGCCCACCCCAGGCTTTTTTCAAATTGAATTCCGCCGCCTTTAAGTTTTCTTTTGCAGCGATTACGTCGTATCGTTTTGCGATTCTTTCTTCGGGTAATAGGTTTTGAGGAATGGAGATTACTTCTTTAGGAATTGCCAATCGTAAACCACCTTCTCCGGCTCCTATAAGACTTTCCAGTGCCATTTCCGCCTGCTTTAACTGATACTTAAAATCTTCTAAATATGCTTCGGATCTGGAAAAATCCGCTTCGGCTCCGCTTAAGTCCGCTCTTGTAATTTTTCCCAAGGAAAAAAGTCTTCTTCTTTCTTGGATTGTTTTGCGAACCAAATCGGTCTTTTTTTCCTCCAAAAGAATGATTTCCTTTAATTGTAGAACATTATAATATGCTTGTGCAATTTCTAGATAGAGTCGCCCAGATTCGTAACGGGCTTCATTCAGTCTCACGTTAGTTAGGGCACCAGCGGCTTTATAAGTAGTATATTGATTTATTCCGTTTAAGATGGGAATGCTTAAAAGTAATCTCGTTCCAGGACCAACCGTAGGAGGAAGGCTGCTTGTAGAAGAGCTTCCGGTAAGAGGATTTGGTTCCGTATAAAAAGGATTAAAGTGGGAGTTGGGTCCCGGAATTCTATAGAATTTATTATACACTAAAGATAAAGAAGGAAAAAAGGAAGCGAACGCAGCAGCTTTTTGAGCATCTGCCTGTTGGATCGCTTCTTCTCTAAGGGCGATTCTTTCCGTTCTTTCCACCGCGAAAGCGTATAGTTCGTCTATAGTTAATTCCTGTTCGGGTAATATACTTTTGATCTTTGCGGTAGTTACCCCGGTTACCTCTTCTAACCTCGGTTCAACAATTCCGTCTCCTGTTCGAATTCCGGAATCGTCCGTACATCCGATTGCAAATACGAATATAAAAAAGGAAACGAATGTAAAAAAAACGTTTTGGAATTTGAAATTTTTTTCTGTATCCAACTTATTTTTATAAGATGTTTTATACTTTAGGAATGATAAGGAATTCTTGTCATGGAATATAAGTTTATAATTATTTTTTAATGTATCTTTTGAAAATACGTGCATATTTTTAGTTTTACGGTTCGTTCTATTTGATTCGATTAATTGTGAGTTTTCCAAATGCCTAAAGATGTGGAAACTCATACAATTTTTAACACTATCCAAAGTTTATAAATCTCTTTACGGATTCCTATAAAATTGAGCACCCATAAATCTTGTGACTAATTCGTTTTCGGTATAATCTTTCTTACTTAGAATTTCACATTATTGAAATGTAAACAATCGGGTACTTGATTATATAATTCTAAGTAACATCTAATTGTTCAATTGGATCTACTTTAAACTTATATTTTACTGGTCTTGGGTCGAGTTTTTACCTCCTTTTCTCCTAAATAGTACGCGGCGGGAACTACTAAAAGTGTAATCAAGGTTGAAAGTGTCATACCACCTAGTATGGTTACCGCCATCGGAATTCTAGTTTCTGCTCCCGGTCCAAGCGCCAACGCAGGCGGAATTGCCGCGGCGATAGAACTAAAAGAAGTCATCAACACAGGTCTTAAACGGATAGGACAACCTTCTCGGATTGATTCTTGAATATTTTTTCCAGTAGAACGAACGTGATTCACAAACTCCACAAGAAGGATAGAATTCTTTTTTACTAATCCTAAAAGAAGAATGAGTCCAATAAAACTATACATGTTAAAAGATTGTCCAAACACATAAAGTGCGACTAACGCACCTGTAAAGCTAAAAGGCATTGCAAGTAAAATGTAAAGAGGTTGTTTTAAACTGTTAAATTGACTCGCAAGGATCATATAAGAAAGTAGAATTCCGAATAATAAAGCAAGAGTTAGACTGTTACCGGATTCTTTTGCAGTTTTTGCCGAACCGGTCATGGCGACCGAATATCCCTCCGGAAGAATTTCTTTAGCAATCTCTAATGCTTTTTCCGTAGAAACGTTTTGACCCAAAGTAGGGGCGGGGTTTCCAAATACTCGGATCGCCCTTTCTCGATTGATCCGAGTGATCGTTTTAAGTGCTTCTTTTTCTTGGATATTTATGACTTCTTTTAATTTTACAAATTCTCCAAATGTGTTTCTAACTCCAATGTTCGGAATTACCGAGATGCTTTCTCCCTTTTCCCTTTGAATTTTGACTCTAACGTCGTAACTTCGGCCGTTTTCTGTAAAACGACTTACGTTTTTTCCTCCCATCAACGTTCCGACCGTATTTCCAACGTTAGCCATGCTTACACCTCTAAGGGCGGCGGCTTCTCGGTTCGTTACAAGTCTAAGTTCTTTTTGTCCCGCTACGTAGTCTGTATCTACGTCCAGTAGAATTTTACTTTCTTTGAGTTTATCTAAAATTTTTACAGAAAGTGAGGAT
The DNA here is from genome assembly GCF_000243695.2 of Leptospira kirschneri serovar Cynopteri str. 3522 CT. Classification (NCBI taxonomy): domain Bacteria; kingdom Pseudomonadati; phylum Spirochaetota; class Leptospiria; order Leptospirales; family Leptospiraceae; genus Leptospira; species Leptospira kirschneri. The sequence continues at coordinate 343,786 of NZ_AHMN02000013.1, forward strand.
AACGTGTTCCAGTCAGGACCAGTTAACACGAGTTCGATGGGATAACCCCTTCCTGCGGAAAATCCTCTTTGAGAAAGATCTTGCACGGAAAACGTAGCTTCCGGAACCAATTCTTTTAAATCTTTTCTTAATATACTAAATAAGGCGGCTTGGGTGACTTCTCTTCCTGTTTTAGGATTTTTAGGTCTGTGTCCCATTTCTTTCATCGTAATAAAAAACATTCCGGTATTTGCTTCCGTTCCTCCAAAACCACCTACGTTAGAGATATACTTTTCTATTTCTTTTCTTTGAATGAGATATTGTTCTACTTTTTTCATGGTTTCGTCCGTTCTTTGTAAAGAAGAGCCTAAAGGAAGTCTAGCTCGAACAATAAAACGTCCCATGTCTTGAGGAGGAATAAATTCTTTCTTTAAGAGGAAAAAAAATCCAAGAGATCCAATAAACAAGACGGTGGAACCAAACACGATCCAGCGGGGAAATTTTAATACGAAGTCGATAGAACGTTCATAAAGAAAGATACTGTAATCTAAAAAACGTTCCATGATAGGATCCATCTTTTTAAAAATAGAAATTTTTGAAATCCATCGATTCCAAACTTCGTAAGCATTTGCAGAAAAGATAGATTTTTTATCGTTCTTTTTTTTATCCTCCGCATACAAGGAAGCGCGCATGGGAGTAAAACTGAGAGCTTCAAAAAGGGAAAGAAGAACTGAAACTGAAATTGTAACGCCGAATTCTAAAAAATATCTTCCTATGATTCCTTTCATAAAAGCGACGGGAAGAAAGATGGCAACGACGGCTAACGTTGCCGCAAGAGCGGCAAATCGGATTTCAGTTGCTCCTTCCAGGGCGGCTTGAAACCAGGATTTTTTCATTTCTCTATGTCTGGTAATATTTTCTAGAACCATAATCGCATCATCTACAACGATTCCGGTTGCCAGTGATAAACCTAACATAGTAAATGTGTTAATCGTAAAACCGGCAAAGTATAAAAACAAAAAAGTTCCAATTACAGAAGTAGGAATTGCGAGAAGAACGTTTCCGGTACTTTTCCAGTTTCCTAAAAACAATCTACAAACAAAACCGGTAAGGATAGCGGAAAAGATCAGAGTAAATTCTAGTTCATTTACGCTGTCTCGGATATAACCTGTGTTGTCGTTAGAAACGGTAAGGTCGTAACCTTTGGGGAGTTTCGGTTTTAATTCTTTGACTTTGTTTTTGACAAGATCACCTACTTGAACCGCGTTTGCTCCTTTGAGCTTTTTGATACCGATTGCAACCGCAGAAATACCGTTAAATCTAGAGATTCTGCGAACTTCGCCTAACCCATCTTCTACGATCGAAATGTCTTTTAAACGAATTGATCTAAAAAGGGGAGAACCGCTTCTTGAATTTAAGAATATATTTCCGAATTGTTCCGCGGTGGGAACTTCGCCAACTGCACGAAGACTGATTTCGTTTGTTCTATTTTCTAATCTTCCGGAAGGAACTTCTAAATTCTGTTCTTTTAAAGTGTTTACGATGTCGTCTACCGCGATTTCGTTTCTGGAAAGTTGGGTAGGATCTAAATAAACATTGATGGTTCTATCGACGTAACCGCCTAAAATGATTTCACCCACACCTGGAATTTTCTGAAATTTATCTTTAAGAAAATCCTTTACGAATAACATTTTTTCTTTTTCGGATTTATCGACTGCGGTGAGAGAAACCCAGATGATTGGGGTATCATCCGGATTGGATTTAGTAATAACAGGAGGGTCCATTTCTTCCGGAAGTTTATTGGAGACTTGGGCGAGTTTTGTTTGAATTTCTTGAACGGCGACGTCTACGTTTCGACTCAGTTCTAATTCCACAGTGACCGCGGCGGAACCGTCTGAGGAAATCGATCTGACTTCGGTGACACCTTCAACCGTCATAAGAACTTCTTCGATTGGATCTACGACGTCTGTTTCCATTACCTGTGCATTGGCTCCGGTGAGGGTGAGGGAAACGTTTACAACTGGAAAGTCGACGTCTGGCATTTGGGAAACGCCCATTCTGGAAAAACCAATCGATCCAAAAAGAATGATCGCTGCCATCATCATCCAAGAGAAAATCGGATTGCGTATAGAAACTGCGGAAAGCAAATAAAAACCTCTTTAGATTCAATAGGAACGAAGATTGAAATGAACCTTAAGTATTAATTCGACCTAATTTTTATCTTCTGGATCCAAATTTTTTAATTGGAAGTTCGTTAATTATGAAATCGTTTATTCAAAATTAAGATACAAAGAAAGAATATATAATAAAGGACCCAGGTTTTTATACTTCAAAAACGTAATTTCAGCGTAATAAAAGTTTGGGCGCATCCGGACCGCGCTTTCAGTTCCAGTCAATAAATTGCATAAAAGAAACGTAATGCAATATTTCTTCTTTAGTTTCAATTTAATTATAGAAGCGAGACTGCTTTAGTTTGAGAGAACGTTCTATCTTGCGACCCGTCGGGAGCGAGATTTGAGTTTAGAGAGCATTCTGTTAAGTTCAATTTTGATTCTAAAATCCTATCCAACTTGTGGATAAAGTTATGGTAGAGAGCGTTCTGCGAAAGTTACTGCAGCTTAATCTTTCTGATAAAATGAATTAGGATTTGAGACGCGCTGTAAATTTCTATTCCGAACTCTGTTTGAATGAAAAGTATTGAGTGTTCTACAGATTGGTTATCAGTAATAAAGTTTTTGAAAAATGAATACTTCATTTGTTTCTGTTTTATGAAAACGGTCGATTGAAGTGGTTTTGTTAAACTGAACTATGGAATTTTTCAACAACTCTAATTATTTGTTTTGGATTTTTTGAAGTTTTACCAAAGTGAAAACTCTGTAAACATAGAAATAAATTAAAAAAATAGTATATTTTATTTTTCTAAATCGATTTAAGGAACGAAAGTGTTTTGGTGGATATGTTTGCAGATGATTTTAAGACTGGCGTTTGTCAAAAAATTTTGATGAATAATAGGATTTTGAATCTCGGAGTGACTGGATTCGAACCAGCGACCCCTTCCCCCCCAGAGAAGTGCGCTACCACTGCGCTACACCCCGATTCTTTCTATAACAGTAAGAATTTCCCAAAAGCCTCTTCTGTAAACTTAAAAAAGAATAGATTCTTATGGAATCGATTCCTATGAATTTCGAAATCAATTTCCATTTAGAAAAATAGTTTCAGACTATAGTTTTTGAATTAGAAAAAAATTAACAAAGAAAATCCGGACAAACAAACCAAATGATTTGACCGTCGTGGAACTTTTCTCTAGGAACATTGATTGCAAGTGCGGAACCTGGAGAAAAAAGAAAACTTTTTCCAACTCCACTGATTCCTAAAAGTTTTTCTGCAAATATGGAAACGTCCGGGCTATGTCCTACTAAAAGAATTGTATCAGAGTTAGAATATTCTCGAATCATCGGACAAACCCGAGACATATCTTGACCTGCTTCTAAATAATTCAATGACTCTGTTTCTTGTTCGGGTTGAAGAATGTCCGTATAAATTTTTGCGGTGTTTTTTGTTCTTTCGTAAGGACTATGATAGATCTTTGTGATTTTGAAACCGGTTTTAAAAAAATTCCCCATCTTTCGCACGTCCGCTTCTCCTTTGGTTGTGAGTTGCCTTGAGCGATCCGTTCCGTCCAGAGAAGTTGTTTCCGCTTCTCCATGTCTTGCAATTATAATCTTCATGTCTTATAGAGAATTGACAGAGAATGATTCCTGAAAAATCATTGAGCCTTCTTAAATTGAAACCTAAACAGGGTCCAATAAAATTATGTTCTTCCGATTGTCTCTAAAATTGTACGTAAAAATTTCGCATTACGGATCCAAATTTCTTATAAAGAATACGGATTTTTTGAGACGATTTTAGAGAAGGCTTTAATTCCAAGGAAATGTGCATGTCTGAATTTGCAATTGAAATCGATTCGATTCAAAAAAAATACAAGGAACAAAAGGCTCTTAAGGGCGTCTCCTTTCAAGTTCCTAAAGGTTCCGTTTTTGGTCTTCTTGGTCCAAACGGTGCGGGAAAAACGAGTTTGGTTCGAATCTTAATGGGATTTTCCAAACAAACCGAAGGTAACTTTCGTTTATTTGGACTTCCGTTTTCTACTCGATTGAGAAAAAAAATAGGTTATCTTCCCGAAAAAATTTCTATTCCAGGATTTTTAACGGGAGAAGAATTTTTAACCTTCAGCGGAAAGTTAGCTGGAATGAAAAGCGCTTCGATTCGGGATAAGTCTAAGAGCCTTCTGGAAAAAACTGGCATTGCGGACGCGGCTTCTAAAAAAATTTCCGGTTATTCCAAAGGGATGTTACAAAGATTAGGACTTGCATCTGCTTTGATCAATGATCCCGAACTTTTGATTTTAGATGAACCCGGTTCCGGTTTGGATCCGAAAGGTTATATCGATTTTCGGGAAACTCTTGTAGAAGAGAATCGAACAAAGGGTACAACAGTATTATTAAATTCTCATAGACTTTTGGAAGTGGAAAAAGTTTGTCACGAAATTGGGATTCTTAATTTAGGAACCCTTGCCGCGATTGGCCCTTTGGAATCCTTGAAGGAAGGAAAAAATAGAATTCTTATCAAATTGGAATTTATTACGCCTGAGTTAGACTCTTACATTCGTAAAATTTCATCGGAGCAAAAAATTAAGGAGAATCAAATCGAGTTTCTTCCCATGGATGGGATTGATCTGAGAAAAATTCCCGCTGAACTTGTTGCCTTAGGAGCAAACATTTTTAAATATGAAAGAACTACTGAATCTCTTGAAGAGGTTTTCTTAAGAGTAACTGGAGGAAACGATGAATAACTTTTCTTGGATTCAAGATCAGATTCCGAAAGTTTTTTCAATCGCATTTTTAACGCTAAGAGAAACTCTTCGAAAGAGAATCGTATATTTTATTTTTATAATATCCACCCTGTTTTTATTTTTGAATTTCACGTGTCAGATTCAGATTGGTAGTCAAGATCAATCCGGAAATCCGGATTTTCAAGTTTACGTAACTTTTCTTTTTTTTGCGTTTTGGAATACTGTGCTCGCTTTGTTTCTTCCGGTTTCTCTTTTGGGGGACGAATTGGAAAATAAAACTTATATTCCGATTCTTGCAAGACCCGTTTCTCCTTTGACTTACATCGGTGGAAAATCCCTGGGAGTTCTTTTACTCGTTTTTGCCAATGGAATTTTTCTAATCGGGACTTATCTCGCCAAACAACAAATTGGCGGAGGAAACTTTTCTTGGGATCTTTTGAAAGCGTGTTTTACCATGTTTTTCGTTTTTTATTTTCTGATTCTTTTCGGTTTTGTAGTCGTTTTAGGTTTTGGTAAAAACGTAGGTTTTTTCGGAGGACTTGCGCTTCTCGTTTTTTCTACTTTTTTAGATCTATTCATTTACGAGTCAGCGGCTGCAAGTATGGTTCAGGCTTCGGATTTGAAAAAACAAATTTTAGAAGTGATTTATTGGATTCTTCCTCAAGAAGGGACTGTGTTTTTCTTTTCGAGTTCTCTTCTCGCAAAAAGTCTTTCGCAGGTCCATTATTATGGGGAATACTCACTCATTCAGATTAGTGTTTGGATTTTTCTTTGTTTCGGATTTGTGAAAGTTATTCTAGATAGAAAAGAACTCTAAACGTAATACAGATTGACAAACTTTGAAAGAATCATAATTCTGTCTTGGGTTTAACGATCCAAACGGAATTTGGAAATCCGTAGATGAAGATTCAGTGGTTTCATTATGAAAAGGAAGGATATTATCTTTCCGTTAAAAATTTAAACGAACCGATTGAATCTCTCAATCCTCTCTATTTAAGAATCACTCATTTCAATCAAAACATAGATAAAATCATCGGTTTTATTTTGGATCGTTATTTACAATATTTAGATATTGGCCCTCTTCGGGAATGTATTTTTTCCATCTTAAGAGAAACTCTTATGAACGCGGTAAAAGCCAATCAAAAGAGAATGGTTTTTAAAGAAGCCGGTCTGGATATTAAAGATCCGGATCAATACTTGATCGGGATGGAAAGGTTCAAGGAAGAATTGATTTCAAAGAAAGATCTTTACGCAGATCTTCTAGAACAAAACGGATTATATGTTCTCATTACGTTTGGTTTTAATCAGAATAGTTTTCTTTTAAAGGTTTCGAATAATGTAGGAATTCTTCCCGAAGAAGATCAGAGAATTCAAGAAAGAATCTCAAAGGCTCGTTCTTATAATGATCTTTCGGAGGTTTTCGAAAATCACGGAGACGAATCGGAAGGTGCCGGTTTGGGGCTGGCGATGTCTCTTTTAATGTTGAAAAACGAGGGAATTGAAGGGGATTCATATCGGATCAAATCTGAGGAAGGAATTACTTCTGCTTATATCAAGATTCCTTTTGAATTTAAAAAAAGAAATATTAATCTCCAAAAAACTGGGGACATTTTTGCGGAACTAGACACTCTTCCTACGTTTCCGGATAACATCAATCAGATTATGAGTCTGATTAATAAACCCGATTCTTCGATTCAGAATATCACGGAACTTGTGAGTAGAGACGTATCACTTTCTACGAATATTCTAAAATTAGCAAATTCTGCTTCATTCTCTCAAAGAACGAGAGTGGAAGACTTGGAGGATGCGATCAAAGTGATCGGCCTTTCGGAGTTGAACAATATACTTTTGAGTTTAGGAACAAAAAAAATCCTAGAAGAAAAATACGATGAGTTTGAAGCGATCTGGGAAAGATCCAGTTTATCTGCGTTTATCTGTAGACGTCTTGGGGAAAGAATGGGCTGGAAAAAACAAACAATCACCGTTTTGGTTTGTGCGGCTTTGTTACACGACGTGGGCCGTGTAATCTTGCTTTCTATTGATCCGAATGTTTCGGCGAAAATATCCGAAATTTTGGGAAATAGACTTTATCCTTCTCCTTTGACTCTGGAGGAAGCTGCATTAGGGATTTCTCATACTACTTTGGGTGGAATGATTTGTGAGAAATGGAACTTTTCGGATACAATTCGAGTTGCGGCAGAAATGCATCATAGACCTCTTTTGGTCAAAAGAGAATTTCAGAACACTGTATTTGCGATTTATCTTTCAGATATGATCATTGATATTTCCAGCGGTATTTCCGATTATTCTATGATACAATCCGCGGTCCTTCAGCATTTTGGTTTTAAAAAGGAAAAAGAATTTGTGGAATTTATGGACAAAACTCTTCTAGAATATAAAAACTTCTCTTAAGATATATTCAATATTTCTGATATATAGATGGAAAGAATTTTTGCGACTTCATGAAAATCTTTCGATTTTAGTTCTTCTGGTCTTTTGTCTAAATCAATGTTTACGTCCTTTAGCGCTTTTAAACATTCGGCACGAAACGTTCTTTCGGAAAAATTTTCGGAAGAATAAACTTCTAAAGGTAAAGATTCGACAGGAGCGTCTCTAAAGGACGAAGTCAATTTTTTTCTTTTTCCCCAGAAAGCGGTTCTACAAATACATTCGAGTGCAATAAATCCGGATTCGTTTTTAAATACGGGCGATGATTTATATTCTAAAATGGAGGAATCTACATTTGGTTTTGGATAAAAAGCTCCAGCTTTTATATCTTTTTTTAGACTCCAATTTCCGTATGCCGAAAGATAAAATTGAATCGAAGAAGGTTCAGTTGAAATTCTTTTTGCAAATTCTTTTTGTACTAAAAATGTAGCGCCTTTTAATCCTTTTAAATTTTTAACCGAATTTAAGGTAAGTTCGGAAGAAATGTAATAAGGAAGATTTCCAAAAAGATATGTTGAATCTTTTGAATATTCAGGTAAAAAGTTGAGAGCGTCTCCTTCTCTGAGTTCAAATTCCGGAAGGTATTCTCTGAGCCAATTTGAATAGATCGGATCGATTTCGAATAACGTGACCGGTTTTTGGAAGTCGAGTAATCCGTGAGAGATTGCGCCCAGTCCGGGACCAATTTCTAAAATTCGATCGATTTTAGAAAGAAGGTCGGAATTCAAACAATCTAAAATGGATCGAATCGCGTTCGGATCGATTAAAAAATTCTGCCCCCATTTTTTTAACGGTGCGGAGGATTTTGACTCCAGGAACTTTCGAATCTCAGAAACTTTCCGAAATGGGTATTCTCTGGAGCTCATCTTTTTCCAGAAACACCCAACTCTCCGTAAGCCCAAGCAGTTTTCGGTTTCGATTCCAGACTTTCGAATCTTCTTGGTTTCCAAAAGGAGTTTCTAAAAGAATCCAACCGCTACCTATTTTTGTTTTTTGAGCGAGTTGAAAGAGGGAATCTTTTTTAGTATGAAAGAATAATATTTTGGATCGATGTGAAATCGAAATTTCTCGAATGGGTTTTGATTTGAGAAAATGAAATCTACTTTTTTGATTCCAAGCTTCGAAATCTAAACCGGAATAAAAAATTTCCGTTTGAGGATAATCTTGCAAACATTGAAACGCCCAGCTGAGACAAGATTCGTCTTCTACAAAAACTTTTTTTAGGGGGCGTTTTTCTGTGGAATCGCAGTAGATTTTTTTAGAGGTTCTAAATGCGTTTGCAATTGTTTTGAACCCATACTTACATTTTCCAGAAAAAATCAAAGAATCTCCGTTTCGGAATATAAAGAAAAATTTATTGTTTATAATTTTATTTTTTGAGGGAAACCAATTCGGAGACTTATAGAGTAATACGTGGATTCCTAAAATTGTAAGAAAAAATAGAATACAAAAAATCGGATACCATCTTTTTCCGAACGTTTTATGTTTGTTTAAAGTAGAATATTCCGGTTTTTGAATTTTATGATTTGTGTTTTTCGATTTATCGTTTAGAGCCCCTGAGTTTTTTTGAAAAGCGGACAGGATCTGTTTTTGGAATGAAATCTTTGTTTTGAACATTTCCGGATTTGAATCACGAAGTAGAGGTGTTTCTTTTTTATAGTTTGGAAATAAAAGCACATTCTTTTTTTGTCTTATTGGTGATGGACACAATTGTATATTTTGTTTTATGAATATTATATTTTTTGAATTAAAAATCTGATTATACGGGAGTCGATCTTTGGAATACGTTTGTTGAGATTCTCTTATATCGATGGAAATTGATTCGCTTTGTAAACTTGTCGTTTTGTTTTCTGTAAATTTTTCGTATGAACTCAGTGTTTCTTTTTTTATGGATCGTTTGGCGTCTCTGATATAATTTTTTTCTATAAAATAAGAATAGTAGAATATTTTTATACACAGTAAGATCCAACCTATGATTCCTATCCAGGCTGCGTCTTTCATTTCCTTATAAAAACCGAGCGGTTTGGATAAGTTTTCTGATAAGTATATTAGAATTTGAATTAAGAATTCTGTAATGGACCAAATCGGTTCTGTTAATAAGATTAGTTTTGTTTTTTGTATAAGTAGAGAAAGATAAAGAATCGGAAGAAGTATTCCCGCTAAAGGAACCATGATTAAGTTGAGAAGAATGGATCCGAAACTGTAAGATTCAAACGAAAGGAGTAGGACGGGCATCGTGCCGAGTCCGGCAGAAAATGAAATCGATAAATTTTCTTTTAAAAAATAGGATATTTTATTTTCATCGGAAAGAAAATTACAGGCGATCTTAATTGGATAAGAAAAGAAGAATATTCCTGCCACAGCTCCAAAAGAAAGACAAAACGAAACCGAATAAAATCGAGTAGGATCTACGAGCCATAAAATCCAGGCTGAACCGAGCAATAGATCGACTGGTCGTAATTTACGAAAGAATAATCCTTGGAATAACAGCATTCCTGCAAATATCCAGGCTCTTGCGAGTGAAGTCGGATAACCCAAAGCGGACAGATAAAAAAAACCTGTAAGAAGCGGAATGATTCTAGGTATGTTGTATCCTAAACTGGGAATCAAACTTAAAAGTCGGAATTGAACTCCCATTAAAATTCCGAGATGTAATCCAGAGGCGGCAAACAAATGCAGAATTCCTCCTTCTTTTGCTTTCGTTTTAAATTCTTGAGAAAGTTGTTTGGATTCTCCAAAAATAAGTCCTAAAGCGATTCGATTGGAATTTTTTTCTAGTTCCGCTTCTTTTAAATCCAGTAAAATTTGTTCTCTGAATTTTTCTTGGAAAATCTTTTCCGGTTTTCCAAACGGATTTTTTTGGGAAACGTTGAAAGACTTTTTTTGCGGGTTTATGAGGAATTTTTCCGGAAAAGCAGTTAAAGCATATAAAAGAAAAAATATTCCAAAAATAAAATATTCTGAAATTTGAAATCGTTTTTTTAAAAATCGACTGATTGAAAATAAAACGATCGTGGAGCCGATCCAGAGTAGGACGGTTCCGGGAAAAATTAGGTCTATAACGATTCCTGTAAGTGTTCCGAGTGAAAATTTCGAAAATGGAGAACAAGGAATCCAATTTCTAATATGTTTTTCCATACCTTTTTACGGTTATTGGTCCGATCGTTTTGGAAGTATTTTTGCCGATTTTTTTTGCAGAAATGTGGGAGTGATAGTTGCAGATAAATTTTGAGAATGAGGGAACTCTAATTACAATAAATAGATATTTAAATGTCCGTAATGCGACTTAATCTGTGGGAACTACCACAAATCTATATTTTACGGTAAAACTTTGAAATGTGGGTTCCACTGTTTTGAGTCTTTAAAAATTAGGATCAAACATTTTTATAGATGAATGTAGGAGTTCTTACTTTTAGAAAGATGTTTCTCTTATATCGAATTCACGTTAATTTAGAGATACGTAGTAGATCTAGATTGGAGTTGTTAAAAAAATCCATATCTACAAATGATTTCATCCAGTCTTTTAATGAAAAAACGGAAGAAATAAATTTTTCGAAAACTTTATTGTTGAATAGCTGGATTATTTTAAAAAATAATAATATATTTATAGTTTAAAATTGATAAATTCCTAATTCTTTGCGAACTCTGTCTAAAACGTTTGAAATCGTTTTTCGAGCTTTTGTTTGTCCTTTTTTAAGAGATTCTTCTACAAAAGTTTTGTCCGCCACTATTTTTTCCCGTTCTTTTCGATAAGGTGCAAAGTAATCCAAAGTATCTTGAAGAAGTTGTTTCTTTAAATCACCGTAACCGGTCCCTGGAGTTAAAAATTTTTGTTTCAGGTTTTCTTTTCCTTTGGTATCTAAAAACAAAGAATGAATCGCATAAATATTACTTTTGGAAGGGTCTTTGGATTCGTCGATTCCGGCGGAGTCGGTCGTGATGGACATTATGGATTTCTTAAGTTCTTTTTCAGAGTCGAAAAAATTAATCGTATTTCCGTATGACTTAGACATTTTTTGACCATCTATACCCGGAACCAAAGCAGTTGTTTCATCTATTTCCGGTTCGGGAATTTTAAATACCTGACCCACTTCTCGATTGAAGGTAGAAGCAATATCTCTAGCAAATTCTAAATGTTGTTTTTGATCTTTACCAACCGGAACTCTGTCACTATCAAAACCTAAAATGTCTGCCGCCATCAAAATGGGATAAAAGAAAAGCCCACCTCCAGGATGAAAACCTTTCGCTACCTTATCTTTGTAAGAGTGTGCCAAACTCAATTGATTGACTGAAATGGAATGACTTAGATACCAAGTGAGTTCCGTTACTTCCGGAACCGAAGATTGAAGCCAAAATGTACATCGATCCGGATCGATTCCAAGTGCAAGAAAATCGCAAACCGCGTTAAACGTATTCTCCCTTTGTTTTTCTTTTGAGGAGAATGTTGTTAAAGAATGCAAATCCGCTATAAAACAAAATAAGTCCGTCGAATCCTGGTATTCTTTGAGTTTTCGAATGACTGAGAAAAAATTTCCTAAGTGAAGTTTACCGGAAGGTTGGACCCCAGTGAGAATCCTCATGTTTCCTCCGTTCGTTTTGTATCGTAAGGTTTACCGGCAAGTCTTTCGTATTCTTTCGTCAAAGATGCAAGTTCTGTATCGATTTTTTTATGTAAGGTTAATTTAGTGATCGTAAGTTTATCTTTGTAAATTACGGCGTAGTTGTAGAGAAGTTTTGCCATTTCCAAAAAGGCGAACTCCAATGTTTTTCCGTTCAATCGATTTCCGGAAACGATCATAGAATCGCAATAAGGAATAAACCTATGAAGGATTTTGATTTCTTCGATTACTTTTTCTTTAGAAACTAAAACTCTTTCGTTTAGTTTGCCTGAAGCTTCGTATTGTTTGGCGAGTAAATGGTTCTCTACGAGAATATTGATCTTTTCTGCGAATTTGCCCATAAAACCCGCAGCGTCTCCGATCAGTTTTAAAAGGTTCTGAGTGATCTGATCTTCTACTCCCACGGTTGAAGTCGTATGTTCGTTGTAAGTCGCAAAACTATATTGAAAACTAGGATATTTTTTGTTGAATGCATCCAAAAGGCGAAGCAAGTTATTGATCTGCTCTATATCACTTTTAAAAAGACCAGGAAGCATGATGATTACGTCTCTACTTTGATTTTTTGTACCTACCTTGACCGTTCCTTCTAAAATTGGAGCAAACGAGGCTTGAAAATCTCTAAGTAATAAATACATCAATTTATGGGGCGTTCCTTTAAAAGAGGATTTAAGAGACGCGGACTGCATATTTTCAGGAACGTGATTTTCAAAATAATCATCTACGATTAGATTCAAAAAATCGAAATTCATTTTTCCTTTATCATCAATTTTAAAATATCTTTCTCTTAGGCCTTGCAGTTCTTCTTTTCTATTGAGTCTAGTTTGAATATCGTCCGCAAGGCGAAGTAGAGTAGTCTCCACTTCTTTGATAATATCTGGAGATCCTTGAAATTTATTTTCGTTGATGGGAGGAATGTTGAGTTGTTGAACGACTTCATCCCAGGTGATCATACGTTTGGTAGCAACAATATGAAACGCTCGGATTGCATCGGACATTTTAGGTCTTCCGTCTTCTAGGTTTACGCCGTAAGTAAGTCCTGCCATAATCTGAGGCATCTTAGGAACCAGTTTTTCGTCTTTACGAATCAGTTCAGGAACTTCCGTCATCACTATGTCTTTACAATCCGCTCGGCTCAAATGCCTTGCATAATAAAGTTCTAATTTAGTTGCACGGTTCAAAAATATTTCCGGAGAAATCTGGTCGATAAACAAACTGTCCAAAGTAATGATACTGTTGAGAAGTTTATTAAAATTTAATACTACGTTGTATACGAGAGGTTTCCAATATCTCCAGCCTTGTTGTTCGCAAAATCGAAGTGCTTGGATTGTAGCAATGATCTGATCTTCTTTCAAAAATTTGAATAGATTGTGAACTCCTGAAGAAATCTGTAGTTTTCTACCTAAAAAACCTACGTCCATTGTTCCGGATTCTTTGGCGAACTTATTGATGGCAGGATTTCCTCCAAATAAGTTTGCTAAAAACCCGATCCCTGCAGCAGAAGATTCGTTTTTTCGAGCGGGTTTCGCAGGACCTTTGGAAGTAGTTGCGGATTTTTCTGCAGCCTTTTTAACCTTATCTTCGTCTTCGAACTTTTTGTTTTCTTCTTGTCTTTTTTTCTCGAACTCTTCGTCAACCTTTTTCATCAAATCGATACGAATGAAAATGTCGTTCGATTTCTGGATTACCTCGTCGATTTTTTCCTGATGTTCGGGGCTTCTCTGTTTTCTATAGAGATCCGCGAATGTTTTATGGGCGTCGGTCCTTGAACTTCCAGACAAGAGAATTTATTCCTTTTCGTTCAGAGGATTTTCTACGATCTGCGCGCTGGAAGGGGCGCTAAAGTTGAATAGGGAAGCGGAAAGTCCTACGTTTGTCTGTACACCGGAAAAACTGATCGATGTGTATTCGTTACTTCCTCTTTTTTTCATTCTTAAAGATTTAGGAGTGTTGTCTGAATTCATGGTTACTACAATCTCTTCATACGTTTTTGTAGTAGATTTGAGTCGGATGGAACCACCCACTTGGGCAACTTCTTCGTAACCACTGAGTAAACCAAAAACTCCTCCGGAGGTCCCACGAAGATCTTGTTTTCCTACGATAGCTCTTGCGGGAGAGTAAAACCAAAGAAATCTACCATTGGAAGATACAACTCTACCATCTGAGAATTTGACGTGTAAATAGTTCGGTTTTTTAAAGGAAAGTGTTCCTGATATTTCGTTATTGATCGTTACGCTGGCTCTGAGGCTGGAAATTTCGTTCATCCTTCCTAAGAGTGCACCTAGTTTGTCTCTTCCAGGATCTCCTGAAACAGAAATGCCGCAGACTAAAATCAGTCCTGCGGCACCCGGGAGAATTCTCCTGATTTTCAAAAATGCCATAGTTTCAAACTACGCGTGAAGGTTGATTATCCAAGTACTTTTTTGAATAAAAACTCATGCTCAACTCCCTACCATCCTTACCCACAAGTTGAATAGGATTTTAGAATCAGAAGGCGCAAAAACGCACATTTTTCAAGTGTTCCGACAAGAATGAGTCTTTTTACTTGCAAAAAGCATGTTTTTCTGATAGAGAAAAGTCTTCCGAATTTCTCCACCTGAATTGCGACCCATGGGAAGCAATTCATTGAGTTACCCCCACCCAAAAATAAGGGTGGGAACTCAGTTTTACAGAGGATTTGTCGTAATTCCCACAGATTTAATATTGAGATCCAAATACTTTTTTGAATAAAAACTCATGCTCAACTCCCTACGGGTCGTTTCGCAGGTTGATTATCCAAGTACTTTTTTGAACTCTGCAGTTACTGCGGGAACTACTTCGAAAAGGTCTCCTACGATTCCGTAAGTCGCTACTTTAAAGATAGGAGCGTCTCCGTCTTTGTTGATTGCAACGATATACTTAGAAGATCCCATTCCAGCTAAGTGTTGGATGGCTCCGGAAATTCCACAAGCGATGTAACAGTTTGGAGAAACGGTCTTTCCGGTCTGTCCTACTTGATGAGAGTGAGAAATCCATCCTGCATCTACAGCCGCACGAGAAGCTCCCAGAGCCGCTCCGAGTGTGTCAGCAAGCTCTTGAAGGATAGGCCAATTTTCTGGTCCTTTGATTCCGCGTCCGCCGGATACAATGATAGAAGCTTCCGTTAATTGAACTTTAGAACCACCACTTAAGTCGGAAGATACAATTTTTACTTTTGCATTTCCTGCAGATGGAGAAGCCGCTTCTACAGCGCCAGCACCTGCTTTTTGAATGATTTCTTGAGAGTTAGGACGAACGGTAAAAATTTGAATCGGGCTTGTTACTTTGAAGTTAGCATAAGCCTTTCCGGAGTAGATTGGTTTTTTTGCTACAACCTTTCCACCGTCTACAGAAAATCCTACAACGTCTGCAATAATTCCGGCTCCTACCTTTACGGCTACTCTAGGAGAATAATCTTTTCCTTGAGAAGTATGCGGAAGAAGAACTACGGCAGGGTTTTGCGCTTTGATCATTTCTGCAACTTGATTGGAATATGTTTCTGCGTTGTACTCGTCTGAATTTACGGTAAGGATCGTATCGGCTCCGACTGCAGCCAATTCAGGAGCGTGTTTTTCGACTCCGTTTCCGATCAGAAGTGCAACTACTTTTCCTCCGATAGAATCTGCGATCTTTCTACCTGCAGAAGTGATTTCTCTGGAGATTTTTTTCAGTTCTCCGTCTTTTAATTCGCCAACAATGAATACGTTGCTCACTTGTGTTCTCCTTATATAACCTTAGCTTCTTCTCTAAGAGCCTTCACGAGTTGAGATGCAAAAGCGTTCGCATCTGCTGCTTCCAGTTTTCTACCTGGAATTCTTGGAGGAGGAGGCTCCAGTCCAACAACTTCGATTTTACTAGAGGGGCTACCTAGATCTGCTGCAGACTTAGTTTCTACAGGTTTTTTCTTAGCGGTCATGATTCCTTTGAGAGAAGGATAACGAGGTTCGTTCAATCCTTTCTGTGCTGTAAGAGCCACTGGAGTTGAAGTTTCAACAGTTTGAGTTCCACCTTCTACTTCTTTTGTGGCTTTAACCGCGGTTCCGTTGATTTCAAGATTGATTGCAAATGCGATATGAGGAATTCCTAAAAGTTCTGCAACTTGGATGACAACTTGAGAAGAATCCGTATCGATGGATTGTCTTCCTCCTATGATTACGTCTGCGTTTTCTGCTTTTGCAAAGTTTGAAATCAGTTCTGCGGTATTGTTTGTGTCGAAAGGAACGTAGTTATCCACCTTGATATGAACCGCGCGGTCAGCGCCCATTGCATAAGCGGTTCTAAGAGCTTCTACGACTCTGTCCGGTCCGAGGGAAACGGCGATTACTTCTCCACCGTGTTTTTCACGAAGTCTGATTCCTTCTTCGATGGCAAATTCATCATAAGGAGAGATAATCCATTTGATTCCGGCTTCGTTGATGGATTTGTCCCCTACTTTAATACTCGTTTCGGTGTCAGGTACCTGTTTCACTAATACGATGATTTTCATTCGATGGGTACTCCAAAAAAAATTAGTGCTGTTAACACAAAAATCTTGTGTCTATGTAGTGCAAACTACTTTTTTAAAAGGGCCTAAACTGTCTCATCTGTTGAAAGTAAATATTTCAACCAGTAGTAGGTCCAGATCATAAATCCGATTACGATCAAAACGTTTGCATCTGTTTTTAAGAAAAACACTAGTCCCCAAAATAAAGGTAAAAGCATCCAAGTGCAAAGAGACAAAAGTAGAAAGATGGATTTCTTTTGAAAGGGAGAATGAAGTGCACTTTGAAATTGAGAACGGAAAACGGACGGTTTGAATAAGTTCCATTTATTTTTTCTTGGAGATTCGTTTTGAAAAGAACCTGTTTTTTTTGTCTCGGTTTCTTGAGTCTTTGAATCTTTTTGCAACAGAGTATCTGATTTTTGAAAGAAGCCGTAAGATAAAAAGAAAAAAAGCACACAAAGGATTGTCAAAATCAGAGCGTAGATCATAAGATAGTTTTTGGAGAATAAAGATTCTCTGTCGAGCTGTTTTAGTCTTGGGAAAGAGAATATTAGAGAAGAGGAAACATGAGAGCTTTACTTGAAAAACCGAATGATTTATTTAACCCGACGGAGAACCATCTTGCGCTTCGAGAAAACGTTGCAAAGTTTGCAAAAGAAAATATGGACACTCAGGCAAAAGAACACGACGACCACGAAACTTTTAACTTATCTCTGTTTCGTAGAATCGGTTCTGAACTCGGACTTTTTGGGATTACCGTTCCAGAAGAGGACGGTGGAATGGGAATGGACGCGGTTGCCGCAGTTATCATTCACGAAGAATTATCCGCATACGATCCCGGTTTTACACTTTCTTATTTGGCCCACGAAGTATTGTTCGTAAATAATTTTTATCATAGTTCCAATGCTGCTCAAAGAGCAAAGTATCTTTCAAAAGTAATTTCCGGAGAATGGATCGGCGGAATGGGAATGACCGAGCCGGGGGCAGGGACAGACGTTTTAGGAATGAGGACGATTGCCGTAAAGAAAGGCGACAAATACGTGTTAAACGGTTCCAAACAATATATCACCAACGGGAACGTTGGAAGTGTTTTTTTAGTATATGCAAAAATGAATAAGGATTCTAAAAGAACCACTTCCTTTCTGGTAGAAAGTTCTTTTCCAGGATTTAGCGTTGGTAAAAAAGAAGAGAAGATGGGAATGCGTTCTTCTCCAACAACTCAACTTATATTCGAAGATTGTGAAGTTCCTGCGGAAAACTTAGTCGGTCAAGAAGACGGTGCCCTTGTTCACATGATGAGAAATTTAGAAATTGAGAGGGTAACCCTGGCGGCTCAATCTTTAGGTATCGCAAAACGTTGTGTAGACGTTATGGCGGATTACACGATTCGTCATAGAGAAGCTTTTGGAAAAAAACTTTCCGAGTTCGGACAAATCCAAAAACTTTTAGCGGAATCTTATGCAGATTATCAAGCGGCTCGAGCACTCGTATATCAAGTAGCAAGTGGAATTCATCCAGAAAATAGAAATTCTCTTGGCGCCGCCTCTGCAAAGTTAGTTGCTACTCAAATGGCGGAAAGAGTTTCTCGAAACGCCATTCAAGCGTTAGGCGGTTATGGATATTGTCGAGAATATCCAGTAGAAAGATTACATAGGGATTCCATTCTTCTTTCGATCGGTGGGGGAACCAACGAAGCGATGCAAAAGAACATCGTCGCCGATTTGAAAAAAATCTACGAAGGTACTCCTTGAGTCGAAAGAACATTTCCCTTACCGAAAGTCTGGAAGAATATATCTTTCGGAATTCCGTAAGAGAACCGGATTCTTTTTTAAGATTGAGAGAAGAAACCGGTAGGTTGGCTCAGGCAAATATGCAAATCAGTCCTGAAGAAGGACAATTTTTAAACATTCTTACTAAAATCAGCGGAGCGAAAAAGATTATAGAAATCGGTACGTTTACCGGTTATTCGTCCCTTTGTTTCGCTTCTGCTTTGCCAGAAGACGGTAAAATTCTTTGTTGTGATCTTAGCGAAGAATGGACAAATATAGCGCGTAAATATTGGAAAGAAAACGGTTTAGAAAATAAAGTTTTTCTAAAGCTTGGATGTGCATTAGAAACTTTGCAAGTGTTGATCGATTCAAAATCTGCACCGGCTTGGGCTTCCGATTTTACTTTTGGACCTTCTACGATCGATTTGTTTTTTTTAGACGCGGATAAAGAAAATTATCCGAACTATTATCCGTTGATCTTAAAACTTCTCAAACCGGGCGGACTTTTGATTGCGGATAATGTTCTCTGGGGTGGAAGTGTGTCTGATCCTTCTCATCAAGAACCTTCTACGATTGGAATTCGTAAATTCAACGAACTCGTGTATAACGATCCTTTGGTGGATGTCAGTTTAGTTCCGATTGCGGATGGGGTTTCGTTGGTGAGGAAGAGATAACCGTAATTGATTTCGAAGATCCTTCCCTCGTTTGATATCGAAAAGAAGGAAGGATCGTTTTTTAGTTACAAGCGTTTGGAGCCAATCCCCCATCCTCGTAGTAAACAAGAGTTGCATTACTAACGTGTCTTATGTCTAAGCCAACCTTGTGGGTCAACGAAATCTGAGGTGGAAAGTGATCCCAATTGTTGTTCATTGCGTATAGAATTTGTGTTTCGCTACCACTTCCTGGAATCCATATATCCTCGTATGAATTGCAGGATATAGTATTATTTCCCGCGCTTCCGGTCGGCCCCTGTCCTAAATCAAATCCAATTGGACTACCGATACCTATGTAATTTTTAGAAATTATATTGTTCTCCACTTTGTCATAGGAAGCTCGAATTCCACCATTGTTGATCCCATGATAATTAAAAGTGAGTTGATTTCCAGAGATTATATTACGACCGACAGCCGTTACGTGATAATTTTCGTACTGGATACCGATTCCCGAGGGCATCCCAGTGATCGTATTATTTTTAATCTTTATGGATACGAAATTCTGTATGGAAATCCCTCTAACTGAATAATCATCTGGAATATCCGGGTTCGGGTTGGTGATTTTAAATCCGGCAATTTGAGAGTTATTGTTCGGGATGATGGTGGCATTCACGTGGGGAATATCGTCTCCTCCCCCGTTGATCCAAGTGGGTCCTGTTTTAGGTGTGGTTCCCGGTGGCCCCGCGTAAAGGGAGGAAGAACCGCCGACCAAACCCTTTCCATCATAGTCTCCGTATAAGTTAACTCCATCCGGAATATAAATAGGAAATGTCTCTCCTAGGGACGTGTCGTAGGTTCCGGGCGCAACTAGAATCACTTTGATACCGTCGGCCTTGGATGCTAAAATCGCCTTTGTGATTGTGCGGTAGGGGGCGGACTTAGTGCCTGCATTGGAGTTGTTTCCGGAGATGGAATCCACGTAATGCGTCGGTATATCGATAATCGCCAGTTCCGAGTTCCGTTCGGGATGGGCAAGGTTAAGCGGTTTGTGATTTACAATTCCCAAAAGCAATTGGGAAGCGTTACTGTTTTCACCGCTTTCCGAAGCACAGCCGATTAATAGCAATCCTACGAAAAAAATATTTAAAAAATGTTTCATTTTCGGTACCCTTATTTTAAAAGTTTTGAAACATTGCATTAAATTTAAATTTTGTCAATATTATATTAACGTGAGTTCGGCATAACAAATGCGAAAGCGATTATTATGCTGCGATCCATAGAGAGCAGCACCTGAGTTTTAAAAATTCCGAAGGAATTTTGGAGCGAAAAGAACTCAGCAAACGCTTTCCTCAAACTCAATGCATCGCTTCCTAAGGGTCGCTCTGGAAACTCAGCGTCTCACTTCTTAAACTCAGTAAAACGCTCTCTACCATAACCTTACCCACAAGTTGAATAGGATTTTAGAATAAGAAGGCTCAAAAACGCACATTTTTCAAGTGTTCCGACAAGAATGAGTCTTTTTACTTGCAAAAAGCATGTTTTTCTGATAGAGAAAAGTCTTCCGAATTTCTCCACCTCCGCCCCCACCCAAAAATAAGGGCGGGAACTCAGTTTTACAGAGGATTTGTCGTAATTCCCACAGATTGATATTGAGATCCAAATACTTGTGTGGTTGGTTATGATAGAGAGAAGCACCTGAGTTTATTATTCGCTCTAATTTTCTTACGTCGAACTCACGTTATATTAATGAAATCATTTTTATTCAATGATTTGGCATAGATAGTAAACCAAAAATTACCGAAATTAAAACTCAAAAGGGGAGTTTCTGAAGCTTCGAGAGTAAATTTTCGGATTTGTAATACGCAATTATGCGAGGAAAAGAATAACGTTTCGATGGAACGGCTGCCATTGCATTCAAGTTCCAAAATTCCTGAAATGCGGGAACTCCTGCCAGTTTCTTTTTCGATTTTAGGATAGTTCTAAATAGAATGCATTCGATGGTTGAAAGTTTGTGCGAGTCAGAAATTCGACGGTAAAATTCTTTGTTGTGATCTTAGCGAAGAATGGACAAATATAGCGCGTAAATATTGGAAAGAAAACGGTTTAGAAAATAAAGTTTTTCTAAAGCTTGGATGTGCATTAGAAACTTTGCAAGTGTTGATCGATTCAAAATCTGCACCCGCTTGTGCTTCCGATTTTACTTTTGGACCTTCTACGATCGATTTGTTTTTTTAGACGCGGATAAAGAAAATTATCCGAACTATTATCCGTTGATTTTAAAACTTCTCAAACCGAGCGGACTTTTGATTGCGGATGGGGTTTCACTCGTAAGAAAGAAATTTATTAAATCTTAGAATTAAACATTCAATAACAGTAAACATCTTGCTGACAGTGTGATAACTCTCGATAACAATGAATAGGTTGAACCGCGTCGGAACAAGAATAAGGTTGCTCCGAATTACAGCCTGGAAAAATTCCGGTAGTATTACAAATCCCACTTTCAGAACTTTCCTGGATCAAAATATAGAACCGGTTACTTTCTGAAACGGTTTCTGCGTTCTCATATCGAACTCGATACGTCGATTTGATCTGCGCTTGTGTTGGAGTTCCTGAAATGATTCCTGTAGAGTTATCCAAGTATAAAGAAGTAGGCAAGTCCGGAGCGATTGCAAAAACTCCTTCGGTCGGAGTTATTTTTTTGATTTCAGGAGTATAACTTGTATTTACGTTTTTTGTAAATATAAGAGGAGAATAACTGTTATATGTTATTGAAGGAGGTTCTAGTATCGCTTCTAATTCGGACACGATTGCATAACAATATAAGTCACAGCTAATATTAATAGTAAGCCAAGAAGACGAACAACTAAGAGTTTGAATTGCGATGATAAAAATATATAATTTTTTTTGAATATTCATTTGTTTTATCCTTTAGAATGTTGAAAGGGAGTTCCAAATTAAATTTTTTGAAGAAAATTCAATTTAGGATTATTTCACTTTACGTTTTAATAACAGTAGACGTCGTTCCGACAATCGGAAACCCTAAAATAACATTTAGCCGGTCTAATTGCGTCAGAACACGAAAAGGGGCGTTTAGAGTCACAACCAGAAAAGATCCCGGTCGTATTACAAATTCCGCTTCCTTCACTCTCTTCTACAAAAATGTTAAATGGATTACTTTGAATTTGAGTCTCTTGATTTATAAAATCTACAATATAAACAGATTTGGTTTGGGATAATGTAGGTGTTCCCGAAATAATTCCTGTGGAAGTGTTTAAAGATAAGATATTGGAGAAATTTGGAGAAATCCTAAACGAACCACCTGCAAGAGATGCGTTTCTCAAAATAGGAGAATAACTTGTGTTTATATTTTTTGTAAATACTAACTGAGTTTTTTCGTAAGTTAAAGATGGTTGTAACGCTAAGAATAGGATTATGTTTCTAAAATTTTCTTCCTCATTGTTATCGATCCCGTAGGGATTGAACTTATCAAGATCACAATTTAAAATTGTGATTATTAAAAATATAATCAATAAAGCTTTTTTCACAGGTTAATTACCTCGAATTTTATATGTTTTCTATTGATTTTGTTGTGTCTACTTCCAATTGAGAATTTTTGTTTTAGAAATGAGATTTATAATAAAATAAAAAAAATCCTTTAAGAAATTTTTAAAAATAAGTTTTTAACGTAAGCAAAGCAGGACGTAAGAAGACCGTGTTCTTTAGCCCTGGCCAGTAAATTACATGAAAGAAAAATAATATACTATTTCGTCTTTAGTTGCAATTGATTATAGAACGCGATATTGAGTTCAAGGAATGATACGACTTTAGTTTGAGAGTTTTGCTGAGTTAGTTTCTCTTCGCTTTAATCTATTTTACGTTATACCGAATTTAATCTTCGTCTGTCTCTGAAACTAAACGGTGACTTTTATGTAAAAAAGAGTGAGTATTGTATTGCGATGATAAATAGAGTTGTTGAAAAATTCCATAGTGAAAATTCGTAAAATTGCTTCAATTGTCCATTCAATCCAATACAAACAGATCAAGAATTAATTTTTCAACAACTCTAATGTTTATAACTTAAGAATGATTTGTATTGCTTAGAGCTACGTAATATAGAACCAATCCAATAGTTTACATTTTAAGAATGTGAATTCAGAGTAAGAAAAACGTAGCGAATCCGGTATTGCGGATCGGGCTTTCAGCTTTAGTCAGTAAATTGCATGAAAGAAAAATAATATACTATTTCGTCTTTAGTTGCAATTTATGATAGAACACGATGCATTGAGTTCAAGGAGTTACGGCTTTGGTTTGAGAGTTCTGCTGAGTTAGTTTCTCTTCGCTTTTACGTTATACCGAATTCACGTTAAAATTACAAATCCATTCTTTGCTAAAGATTTTTTGGTTATAATTTTATGATCATTACAAAATGGTTATTTCTAAGTATTCGATTTTAAGGTTCTTTAGATTTTATTCATTTTATCTGAGAGTTTGTTCTAAAACTTTGAAAGGTATCAAATAGTTATTTAGAAATTTCTAATAAACTATTGAAACTTTCATAGGTTATGTCATATCTGAACATTTGTAAATTTTCTCATTATCAAATCGTTTGTAATCTTTAGATTTCGGGACAAACTCTGAGTTATTGACAACGACATAAACAAATAAGCCGGGACTTTAGTTTCGAAAAAATCCTTTTTCTGAAAAATTGATAAGAAGTTCTTTTGCACGAGATGTATTTGGAAAGGTCTTATATTCCAAACATTCTGACATACAAGACTTATCATTTATGATTTTATTTTTTTGAACACTGAGTAGGCCAATATTGATAAGATTTGTATTGTAGTAAAAAAGCAATGTAAAGAACAGAATCAATAAAAAATGTTTTTTAATCTTAATGAGTGGAAATAGGCAGATATAAATTAATGAGTAAATGAATAAAGTATTAATATGATAACGAGATGAAAAAGCCTGTTCGAATCCAAATCCTCCTCTTGTAATTATGAGCGAACTTAAACTTAAAAGTAGAAAGGAAATCATTGAAAGATGAAGTTTTGAAATTTTGCGATAATTCTTATAAAGATATAAAATACCTAAAAACGGAATCATTCCTAAGATTAGTACGAATTTAGAATTGAATACATTTGATAGTAAGGCTAGTCCGTAATAAATCCGATTTAAGAAAAAAAGCTTAGTATTAGAGAAAAATTCAGGATGGCCATTAGGTTTGTTGTATGGAAAGATAATAAAATGATTATTAAAAAAATGAATAACCAAATGAGTAATTTAGATTTATCCTTTAGTAGAAGAGGAACTCCGCTAAGAAAGACAAACATTCCGTTTCCTTGACAAAATACTGCGATTACTGCGAAAAAAATTCCTAAAACGAAATCGATAAATTTTTCTTTGGAAAGAAAGTACAAAGATAAAAATCCAAAGTAAATAACAGGATAATTAGAAAGGGATGCCATTGCCCAAGTTTGGGTTTCCCAATTCGAAAAATTGAATATGGCTAAAAATATTGGAGATATAAGTATAAATCTCCTTTTATCTTCAATTGTATAATAAAGTAACAAAATACATAAAACGATAAATGTATTCCCGATTAGAATTAAATGAGAAAAGTTGATTGTATGAAACACTTTTAAGTAAACTAGGATTACAATTCTTAGGAAAACTAATCTATGTTCATTGTATTGAGCAAATAAAATGGAAATTTTTGAATCGCTTTTCTCCCAGAGATCTAGGAAACCAAGGATTGTATTGTAATCGTCTCCGAATGGAAAATTAACTGAATATTTGCGAATCGTATGAAAATATATGTAAACACTGAAAAGAAAAATAAAGAATGTGGTAATATGAAAAATTAAAATTCTATTTTTCTTTAAGAACTGAATGGTTAAATTCATTTTTAAATTTTAGTTTTACGAAAAGTGAATACTATAACAATACAATTAAAAAATTAAGGTTTCTTTTAGATAATTTATTTTAAAAGTAGAAATACCTTTTATCACGTTTAATGAAAGTCTTTTTAAAACGATTCCTAAAAAATTTAATTTAAAAAATTATAAAGTATAAAATTAGGTCATGAAGTTGAATTATCTAAATCTCATGAGGAATAGATCTAAGTTGCCACCTATAACTTGATAATCTTTTCCATTGTCGTCTGTAAGCCCGGTAGTATATAAATCCCCATTAAAGTCGATTCCAATTCCACCAGGGTATAAAGTTTCTCCTTGTCTTCCAATTTGACGTATCCATTCGATTTGTCCTAGGTAATTGTATTTTGTCAAAAATATATCTTGGTTTCCTAATGGTTCGCTATGCTCATTGATGATATTTCCATTAGTTGAACCCGTAGTAAAAATATTTCCATTCTCATCGGTTGCAACTCCAGTGACTGTAGTTGATCTTTCAATAAGTCGAACATTTTCCCGAGGACCAAATTGTCTGATCCATCTTTGATCTCCATTGAGATCATATTTTATTAAAATTCCGCGCAAACTTGTCCTTTCGTGCGTGCCAAATTCAAGATCTATAAAACTAGACCCTCCAACTAAAACATTTCCGAGTGAATCTACAGTCAGGGAATAGAGTGTTATTCTATCTCTATATAAATTCGTTTGAGTAAAGAATTCTTGATTTCCGTTTTCATTGAATCTAAGAATAAAAAGGTCATCACCTCCTACACCATTGGAATAATTAAACGTTTTATTGGTTCGAAAGTTTGCATTATTTGATATTCCGGCTACATAAATTTGTCCTGAACTTTCATCCACCGCAACTTTCTTTGGGTAGATACTCGCGCCAACTATCGAAATTTGTTTTACCCAAATCTGGTTTCCGTTAGTATCAAATTTAATAATATATCCACCGTCGAGGTTACCGTTTGCATTATCTCCGAATGGCCCGTTAGAAGTTCCAACTACATAAGAATTCACGAATATATCTACTGTGATTCCTTCTGTAAAAACTTTATAAGTGTTATAAACTCCTCTTGCTCTTTTGGGGGCAGCCTGTTTTTTCCAGGCGATGGTACCATCTGGGTTAAATTTAACTAAGAGCCGGTCTCAAAACTACCTATCAAAAAAGTTAAAAGCAATGATAGAGCTTGCGAGATAAAGAGATGCAAGATAATTTTCAGATTTTCTTTCCCAACGAATTAGGATAGCCCTGAATCGATTGTGCCAACTGTTAGTTCTTTCAACGACCCATCGTCTAGGTTTTCCTTTATATTTACCAATGAGAGGCTTCTCACCTTTTTTCCGAATATGAGATTGAATGTTTCTTCTTTTGATTAAAACTTCTATATCTTTGAAATCATATCCTTTATCGTAATAACTTCGTATAGCATACATTATACGGAGTTATACGATCCAAAGTCCATCCGGTATCTCTGAATAATATTTGTCCATTTCACAAGTAAATAATTACGATTCAAAAGTACAACCAGTTTTGAGACCGGCTCTAAGAACATATCCTGATCGGATATAAGCGCCTTTTCAAGTGGGCCATTGGTATAACCAGTTACATACGCGTTTCCGTTTCTATCTGCAGCTAAACCGGTAATTATTAAACTAGTGTTTCGGGAGCCGATTCGTTTCATCCAAAGTTCATTTTGACGAGAATCATATTTTTTTAAAATTACATCTCTAGTCCCGATTTTTAATTCATTTCCAATTAGATTTGCATTTGAATCAGAAGCCACATAAATGAAGCCATTCCCGTCAATTGCAACGTTTGGAATTTTGATCGTATCGGAAGGTATTTCAAGTAACGTAGACCATTCCAAATGGAGAGGGTTTTCGCCGAAAACGAATGGTCTTTCCTCGAAGATAGCTGCGTTTTCACCAATGACAATTGGATTTTCTTCTAAGATATTCGGATTTTGATCAAGATCGATTGGTCGTTCCTCTGGATTTGAAGTAAATGAATTTTGAGGAAGGCTTGAGTTTCCTTGAACCAAAGGAATTAAAAAGTTTTTTATTTCTTTATTAGAAGTTGGTGAACAAGCATAAAAGAATATTATAAAAATTAGAATTGTTAAACGAATCAATATTTTTCTCTCCACCTGAATCATCCAAAATCTAATTTTATTTAATCAAAAAGATCAAGCTGAGCCACTTTGAGTCTTTCTTTTATTGGCGCTCTACAGATTTTGAAATAAATTCCAGTATACTTTTTATTTTTTGACTAAGAATGTCTAAAAAAATTTTAGAAAGATGTAGAGAAGAAGTAGGGTATTTTACCCTACCCTTAAATTGTTTTTGAATTTATGAATAAATAAAATTGTTGAAAAATTCCATAGTGAGGATTCGTAAAATTGCTTCAATTGTCCATTCAATCCAATATAAACAGATTAAGAATTAATTTTTCAACAACTCTATTGTTTATAACTTAAGAGTGATTTGTATTACTCAGGGCTACGTAATATAGAACCAATCCAATAGTTTACATTTTAAGAATGTGAATTCAGAGTAAGAGAAACGTAGCGAATCCGGTATTGCGGATCGGGCTTTCAGCTTTAGTCAATGAATTGTATGAAAGAAATATACTATTTCATCTTTAGTTGCAATTTATGATAGAACGCGATGCATTGAGTTCAAGGAGTGAGACGGCTTTAGTTTGAGGAGTTCTGCTGAGTTAGTTTCTCTTCGCTTCAATCGGTTTCATATTGATTCTATCGAATTTACGTGAAACGGCACTTTGAAATAAACATATAGGTATTCAATTCGATAGAGATGAGTAAAAAACAATTTTCCTTAAGATGTAAGACTTCTTCACCATCTTTTAAAATTTAATACTTTCTATTTTTTGAATATATAATTTTTTAAAGTAGATTTGATTTTAAAATTCATCAAGTCTTCAATTCAAAAGAAGTTGTTCTACAAAAATAAATGTAACAATATAAATTGGCAGTGGTTTGAATGCAGTGACTACTTATTTTAACGTGAATTCGATGTAAAAAAAATCAGAAAGAATTTTCTGAAAGTAGTAGTTCCTACAATTTTAGAGAAAATGGCGCCCTTGAAAACCGTGGATTAAAATTTGTTCGTAAAATCGTGATTTGCAGTAGTTCCCACATTTTAGAAACCAATCTGTAAAATTCAAATCTCAACTTTTTTAGAAAAATGAATTCCTTGCTCTGAACTCAAGTAGTATTAGGATTTATTAATGAAAAGATTTCATCCATTCCTTTTATTGCTAGAACGTATGAAAATGGTACCAGAAAATAAATGGGCGATTTTACAAAGACGTAGAGAAATTTTTAAAAAATTATATCTAACTTGAAATCGTTGGCTTTCTGTGTGATATTCTAAGTTTTTAAACAAGTTCAGTATTATTTCCATACTTCCGAGTAATAGGATATGTTTGAGGAATGGATTCTCTAAATTTTAGAAAAAAACGTTTTAATACATTTATATAGTATAATATACTTTTATTCTTAAGAAAAATTATTTGTAAATTAAAAAAGTTTTTAAGAAATGACTCTTTAAAAAATAATTTTTTCCAGTTCTTTGCAGAGAATTTTTACAACTTGATAGTTTCGAAACCATTTCTTATCTGAGGGGATTAGATGCCATTCCTTAGATTGATCTTTATCGTTCAAGATCATTTCATAGGCGGATTGATAATCATTCCAACGGTCTTGAGTTATTTGATCTGAAGGATCGTATTTCCAATTTTTATCCGGATCAGAAATTCTCTCTTGAATTCTTTTTAATTGTTCTTCTTTGGAAATGTGTAGAAAGAATTTCAAAATTACGGTTCCATTTTCTCTAAAAAGGTGTTTCTCGAAGTCACGGATCGATTCCATTCTTTCATTGATTCTTTTATCCGAAAGAGTTCCTTGAATCTTAGGAATAATTACGTCTTCATAATGGGAACGATTGTGAATATAGATCATACCTTTCGGAGGAACATATTTATGAATTCTCCAAAGAAAATCAAATTGTACCTCTTCCGAATTTGGTATTGACCAAGATTTAACATAACAACCTTGGGGGTTGATTCCGGTAAAAACGTGTTTGATCGTACTATCTTTACCGGCCGTATCTACACCTTGTAAAATGATAAGAATCGAATGTTTTTTTAGCGCATATAACTTTTCTTGAAGATAAGAAAGATTCCTAACGTATTCTTCCGTTTTTTGAATCACTTCCTCTTTGAGTTTATCTTTTGGTGGAAGGGTATCTATTTCTTTAAGGCGCATTTAAATTTATTTTGAAATCATTTTTTAAAGAGGTCTATTAATGATAAAACCGATTTACGAACGGATCTAAAAATTGGAAGTGAAGATAGTTTCAAAAGTTGGAATATTAGATCTAACCCTTTGTCGATTAAAAATTCAGTTTTTCTTTTATGAGTAGAATCGTCAAAAAGCCAAACGTATATGATCCCGAGTTGAAAAAGCCAAAATAATAAAGGAAGATCTTCTTTTAGATCGGAAGGAAAAGGATTTTTTGAGCCCGAAATCGCGTTCCTAAAAATGGAAATTGCGTCTTCTCGAATTTGTTTTGTTTCCTCGCTAAACGGAGAAAGAGGGTGTTTGGGATCTCCGCCGCTTCTAGAAAGAACGTGTAAAAATTTTTCGTAACCAATAAATTGTCCAAGTTTAAATCGAATTATATTTTTAATTCTGTCTTTAAGGTCAGAGTTAGATTTACAAAATTCAATACTTTGAATATTCGCTTCTTCTTGAGTAGTTCTATAGAATTCTAGAACGATTTCTTCTTTTGTTTTAAAATGATAATAAGACGCTCCTACTGCCAAGCCAGCTTTTTTGGCGATGGTGCGCATCGTAGTTTCGTCATAACCTTCTTTTTGAAAAGATAAAATTGCAGTTTTAAAAAGAAGAGACCGGGTTTGTTGTGATTTACCGGTCTCTTTTTGTTTTGCGTTTTTTTTCCGAATCATGTCGGGATTTAAGATTCTCCGAAAGTATTTGAGATTTTCTTTCTGAATTTTGCAAACAAAAATAGATTGAAAAAATGCATCGCTCCCAGGATTAAAAGGACGATTCCAACTTTTTTAGTCAGGACTTCAATACATTCCGCCAAATCCAGAGGTTTTTGTTCGGTGCTCAAAGAAAGACTAATATAACCTATGTTGATCAGATAAAATCCTACGATCAAAAGGTGATTGATCGAATCCGCTAATTTTTCTTCTCCGTTAAACATTTTTACAAGAAAAATTCTACCGTTATGAAAGAGAGTTCTTGCGACCCAGATTGTCATTAGAATGCTGATGATTAAATATCCGAAATAAAGGCCGATCGTATAAGGACCGGAACCAGGTTTAGAATGTTTGAGACCTTGAGCGTTCAAAAAAGAAACTACGGCTGTATTTTCATAATGAGCGGCCACGTCTAACGCGTTTTCGCCATGACGATTCAGACTCTGTGAATATGGATATTTAGAATAGTATAATTCTATAATTTTACTATCGGGGAATTGAGCGGCGTAGTGGATTGGAAAATCCCCTGCGTAATCGTTATCTGATATTATTGATGAAGATTCGTCGTTTACCTTGTCTAAGATATATTGAAGCATTTTTGTGTCATTGCTTTCGATTGCGAAAAAAACGACACTTCTTCCTCTGCTATCCTTTTGATTTAGTAATTCCGGTTTGGATGCAAGAATTTTCTGAGTCTGTGACAGATCTCCATTACGTACTGCTTTCAAAAAATCGGACATAGAATCTGCAAAGGTTGAAGACGTAACTCCGAATAATATCATTCCAAAAATGATTTGTTTCATGGCGTTCTCCAGAAATTGAACATGTTCAAATTATGGAGAAATGTTTCTTTTTGTCAAAACAATTTTTTGAACACGTTCAAAAATATTTAATGAAATTATTGAGACATTAGAATACCAATATTTTGTATTCAAACGGGTTTACGATAAATTCGTGAATTTATACTTTTAAGTAATGATAATTTTATTCAGGCTATAGAGATTCTTGAAATTCGTTTTTCTATTTTTTTCAAAATGCAATTTCCTCCTAAATTTTTTTGGCACAAAAAAAACGAAAACCGTTGGCATAGATGAAACAATTGGAGGATCCAATCATGATTCAGAAAAAAATAGTGATGTTGGTATTTTTAATTTTACTCTTTTCTAACTGTCATAAGACAGAAGATAAACAAGATAACAATTTACTTCTACTTCAGGCCTTAGCCATTCAAGATCCAGGAATTGCGGGACTATTAGCTCCTATGGATCTTATGCGCTCTATGGGTGGTTCAAGTGGAGCCGGAGCTTATTCTAAAGGTATCGTATCTCCTTTTCAAACAACCAGTACTACCGAAGAAGTTTCTACTGTATGTCCATCAGGTGGAAAGATGCTGCACACTGGTGAATGGAACGAAAGTGATTCTCAAACTGGGGCGAGTTTTCAATATTCTCTTAAAGTAAAGTATATAGATTGTAGAATCATGGGTCGTGACACATCCGGCACTGGAGCCAATAGAATTATGGCTTTGAACGGTGAGGCTACGATGGAAGGAAGAGCAGATCTAGTATTTGATGTCGGTTTTGCTCCTCAAGATGCAAAGCCTGAACTCAGATATACTATGAATTCTACTTCTATAAACAATTTTGATTCTTATACCGTAAACGGGCATGCGTATCCTAAGACAGATATTACTGCTAAAACAAGTAATGGAAAATATGCCTTTAAACACATGGATGATGTAGATAAAGCAACGATGACCGTGGATGAAACTTTAGAAGTCACCGGAAAGAGTGGAGAAGAAGAAATCAATCAAGTGATCAAGTATAAAAGTACAACTAAACTTCACTAATTCTATTACTGCCGAGTAAAAGTCTCGGCGGTTTTTTAATCAAAATTTTTCTTTCAAAAATTACCCTAGGCCTGCCTTAAAAACTTGATCTTGAATTTTTTAATCCAATGTAGTAGTTTCCACAAAAATTAAGTTAACTTGATAAATTTATACTTTTTGAATGCGTTTTTTAACGAAGTTTTTGTATAATTCCATCATAAAAATTGAAAATCTATTTTATAGAGGTTTTCTTACGAATAGAGTTTTTGAAAAATTCTATAGTGGAGATTTGCAAACTGTTTCAATTGTCCATTTCAACACAACGGAAACAGATGAAGAATTCATTTTTTAACAACTCTAATATATAAAATTCTTACAATGACTTGTTTATGAAAGGAGAGGATCGCATTTTTACTTAGCTTTTTGTAATATTCAGAACTATATAACAGAATACTCAATAGAGTTGTTGAAAAATTCCATAGTGAAAATTCGTAAAATTGCTTCAATTGTCCATTCAATCCAATACAAACAGATCAAGAATTAATTTTTCAACAACTCTAATATCTTGCATTCAAACAGCTCTTTATGATGGATATTTTTAGAATAGGTTCGATAAAGTCCAAAATTCTGTAACTCTAATCTAGAGCCAAATCCATAAAAATGATGTGGTTTGAAATTTGTGAATTGTTTTCTCTAAATTGGCCATAAACGTAAAAACGCTAAGACGAGAGAAATCAGTATATCAAATACCTTTTCTAAGAACGTTTGAGTCATTTGTTTAAAAAATGATTGAGTCCGAAATAGATATATCTACAATGGATATATGGTGATTAAAGAAGAATCAATCGAAACGAAAGGAATCACTCCGGCGATGTTTCATATTCTTCTTTCTTTGGCGGAAGGACCGCAACATGGATATGGAATTGGAAAATCAGTGGAAATTTCCTCGGGAGGAAACTTTCATCTTGGACCGGGAACTTTGTATAGAACTTTAGAATTGATTCGGGGTTTTGGCTGGGTTCGATATTCCAAAAAGAAAGTAATGGAAAATGACGATCCTAGAAGGCTCTATTACGAAATTACTTCTAATGGTAAAGAGATACTTGTTTATGAGCTTAAAAAAATGGAAACAACTTTAAAAAGAGCGAAGAAGTTAAAACTGTTGGGAAATTGAAAATGATTTTTCGATGTTTTAAGGTCCTAATTCAAATTGTATATCCTGTTTCTTTTTCAAAAAAAATGAAAAATGCGATTCAGATTCATCTGGAAGATTCATATCGGGACGGATCATTTCGAATATTTTATTTATTTGATATTCTAATATCTGGTTTTCGAGAAAGAATTTCGAGCGAAATGAGATCGTTTCGACTTTTATGGGAATATGATCATCGTTCTGTCTTTGGTCTTATGATCTTAATTCCATGGAATTTATTTTTAATTCTGATGTTTGCAAGTTTGTTTATAGGTGGACCGGGTTGGTTGAAGTTTTTTCATAATTTTCCTTATGAAAGAAACGTTTCTGCCGAATCCATTTTTCCTTTTTTATTATTTCTTGCTGTGATTTTACTTGTTCAGGACTTATTTCTTTTCAAAAAGAAAAGATCTGTTTTTAAAAGATATTCTTATCTGTTTTATATAAATATGAGTTTAGTAGTTCCTTTTTTTCTAATTTTAGTTCTTTGAGGAGTTTATGAAAATTTTTGCACTGAGTATTTTAGTTTTAGTAGTTTTACTTGTAGCGTTCCTATTTTATATGGGCGCCTTTGATCGAGTTCTGGTTCAAGAGGAAGTCAAAGGACCGTTTTACGTTCTTTCGCATGAAAGGATCGGAGATTATAGAAATGTTGGACTTACGTTCGAAGCACTTCAAAAAGAACTACCTGAAAGAGGAATTCGAAATTTTAAATTGTTCTCCATATATTTGGACAATCCGAACGAGGTTCCTAAAGAAAAGCTACGATGTGAAGTAGGGGCTCTTTTTTCGGAACCATTAGAAAAAATTCCAGTCGGACTTTCTTTAGAGTTGAAACCAAGAACCATTCCTTCTAAAAAATATCTTACTGCAGAGTTTCCATTGAGAAACTTTCTTTCTATTTTTCTTGGAATCTACAAGGTCTATCCGAAACTTTTTAGAGCTTGTGAGGAAAGAGGCTGTGATCTCAAAGGAAGAGCATCCATTGAAATTTATGAGCCCCTTACAGAACACAAGACTACATATCTTTTGCCTTTAGATTAGAGAAGTTTACTAAATTCCATCTTAAGAGTAAATTAAAATATTTTGAATATATATTCAAAAGTGATAATATTAAATTTTTAAGATAGATAACGTGAGTTTTGTATAACACAATAGGAGTGATGCTGAGAGGAACTCAGTAGAAGGCTCTCTCAAACTAAAGACGATGATTGTATCATGTTTTCTGTATATAATTTATTGATTAGAGTTGAGAATCTGGTCCGGCTGCCTGTGGCAAGCCGGATTCAACCAAACTCAATTTCTTACTCCCTACAAGTTGTTCTATAGATCGCAGCATGATAATTGTCTTTATATTGCTCGAACTAAAAGTTGTGGATTACTTCAAAAAATCAATTCATTGTGAAATAGATAACATTGGATAAGGACTCGTAAAAGCTAAATGTGGGAACTACTGCAAATTTAGATTTTACCGGCAAATTTCGAAAGTGTAGGAACTCTTACAAATTTCGATTACGAAAAATAAATATTTAAAAATCTGTAATGTGACTTAATCTGTGGGAACTACTGCAAATCTAGATTTTACAGTAAAATTGTGAAAAAACAAGCAATCGTTTTCTTTACAACAATGTTTGTTTTATCAGCGCTTAAGTTTTTAATTTCTGAACTCGTACATCAAACATTATAATCTGTCCTCTGAACGAGCCCTAGATTCTTTTTTAATTCGTGTAAGTTACATAAGTAAAATCTAAAATTCTTATTAGAAATGAATAACGGATTTTAGATTTTCCGTATTTCCCGAAAAACTTTCCTTTTTAAAAAAAGTCTGAGAAGAATTTACTAAATCTAAATAACCGTCTCGGAACACTGACAGATCTTTTTGAGAATCGGGAGAATTTTTTCCAGAAACGTCCGAAAGTGCAGCGAGTGCGAATGTCTCAAACGCTAGGTCAGCTATATAAATCCGATTTAGATCTAATTCCTGAGAACTTGAATGATCCAGTAGATTTTGTAAAAGTTCCGATTTTTTACGGATCGTTTCCGCTGCTTTCGAGCTTGAATCTGTGATTTCTTCTACGTATTTAAAAAATGCTTTTGCAACTTTTTCTCTTTTAAATCCGCGGAGTACGTGTTCGCTTAACAATAAATGGGTTCCTTCCCAGGTTTCATTTATTATGGAATCGTTATGTAATCTAGGAAGAGCGGAAAAATCGCCTACGATACCATTTCCGCCTAACACTAAAATGGAATTGTAGGTGATCTCTGTGGAAATAGCGGAACATTTATATTTTAAAAGTGGGGCAAGCACTTCTCCCGCGAGTTTTAAAGTTTCAGGGGTATGAAAATGTCTGAAAATAGAAGTCAACATTGCGGTGTGTTTGAGCCTTTGGTCGCTGAGTTGTTTTAGTAAAGAAGAAAATTCTAATATTTTACTGCCATAAGCAGTCCTAAATTTGGCGTATTCGTAGGCTTCCATCCATCCTCTTCTAGAAATTCCGGAAGCCGCAATGGATACGTGTAGTCTTGAAATCCCGATCACGTATTTGATCAAGTTGGCGATTCCGTGCGCGGGTCTTCCGAGCGCTTCCGCTTCGACTCCGTCATAAACGATTTCTACGGTGAGTTTACCTCTGGAACCGATAATATCTTTTTTACGTAAAATATGATGTCCGTTTAACGTACCGTCGTCTTTAATCCTAGGAACTAAAAACATTCCGATAGTGTTTGTATCTTCTACTCTTGCGGTCGTTACCCAAAGATCTCCCGGATTAGAACAGAACCATTTTTCTCCTGTGAGAATCCATTTACCGTTATCTTGTTTTCTTGCGATCGTTCTGTTGGCGCTTACGTTGGAACCCCCGACTCTTTCGGTTACATATTGTCCTGCCATAAAATGGGATTGGCTTCCTTCACCTGCAACAAGAGGAAGATATTTTTCTTTTTGTTCTGAAGTTCCAAGAGCTTCCAAAACTTTAATCATACCTTCGGTCATCGCAAGCGGACAAGTGACTCCACCTTCTCCATTTTGATTCGCGAGATAAGCAAGAGCGTAACGATGTAAATCCGTAAAAGGATGTTTCCAAGATGAATGATAATTTAGATTTACGATTCCATAGTCGTACGAAATTTTTCTAGAAAGTTTTTGTTCGTTAGAATATACAACCGCGTCGATTCGATTTCCGGTTCGATCGTATTTAACGATTTCGCCGTATTTTCCTTCTTTGTGAGAAGCTTCCGTAAGTTCATCTAGAATTCCACCAACCAAGGCGCCATAACCGAAAAGATGTTCGATCATGGCCTTCTTGTGTGTAGAATCGTAACCTTTGGAATATTTTTCTACAAGTGTCTGTAAAACTCTGTCTTCTTCGTAAAAGTTTTTTCCTCGATTGCCTTTATAGTTCGAAATATCAAAAGGAGCAAGTCCAGGATTTGTTGATTGATTGGATGGATACTGCATCGTTCTTTCCTAATTGATTCAGGTGAATCGTTTTATTTTTAAAGTCTGTTTCAAAATCTAAAAGCGCGGAAACTCAAACAATAAAATTATAAACTCTTAAGGTTATATTATCAAGAAACTCTAATATAATCCCGTAAACTTTATTTGAAAAACAAAATAATCGATAAGAACTACTTTATTCTTTAAGACCTTGTATTTAAAAAAAGATTTTTTGGAAAGTATAACTTCGCTTGCTTTGAGGGCGAGCGAAAAAAGAAGAATAAACGTGAACATACGTTCTTAAATTTCAAAAAACCGAGCCGTTTTACGTTTTATATGTAACGTGAATGAATACGAAAGAGATCGATGAATGAACTAAAGCACAACGCTCTCTATGAATCGCGTTATCTTTAAGGTTCGTTTTCAATCAAAGAAGAAGAATATCCTTCCGGGGTTTCGTATCCCATCACGTCTAAGATTGTGGCCGCTACGTTTGCAAGACCTGGGTTGGAAAGATTGGACCTGAATCGAATTTTATTTTCAGGATCTAAAACGGAAATCGGAACCGGATTGAGAGTATGACTCGTTTTAGGAATCGGATTTCCATGGGAATCCCTTTCAACATTTCCTTTTTTATCTAATTGAAACATTTCGTCGGCGTTGCCGTGATCTGCAGTAATCAATAAAACAATATTCTGTTTTTCGCATATTTTCCAGAGACGTTCCACACAACCGTCCAAAAACTCCATCGCTTGAACGGTAGCCGGATAATTTCCGGTATGACCTACCATATCACCGTTAGCGTAGTTCACTCGATAAAAATCTTGTTTATTTTCATTCAGCGCTTTCTCCAACGCTTCGGTGATTAGAAGGGCTTTCATTTCAGGACTTTGATCAAATGGAATCACGTCCGAAAGAATTTCGCGGTATTCCTCTGAGTTTTGATCGAAGTAGCCACTTTTATTGCCGTTCCAAAAATAAGTAACATGACCGTACTTTTGCGTTTCGGATAACGCGTATTGAGGTATGTTCGAGTTTGCCATATATTCGCCTAACGTTCGATCGATGGCCGGAGGAGCCACTAAAAAACGTTCCGGAAGTTTGAGATCCCCGTCGTATTGCATGATTCCCGCATATAGAACATTAGGAAGAGGCCCACGGTCAAATTTATCAAAATTTTTTTCAGTAAACGCCAGAGAAATTTCGATCGCCCTATCGCCTCTGAAGTTTGTAAAAACGACCGAGTCCCCATCCTGAATTTTACCGACCGGTTTTCCATTATCAGAAATTACAAATGAGGGAAGATATTGATCGATTATTTTTGGATCTTCTGAACGAAAGGTTTCAATCGCTTCTTTTGCGGAGGAAAAATATCTACCTTCTCCTTTGACGTGAACCTTCCAACCTCTTTCCACCATGGACCAATCCGCTTCGTAACGATCCATCGTGATCGTCATTCTTCCACCGCCTGAAGCGATTCGGATGTCCGTGCCGTCTTTTCTAAGAGAGTCTAACCAAGTTTCAAAAGGATTCAAATAATCTAATGCAGATTTTTCGGGAACGTCCCTACCATCTAAAAGAATATGAAGTCTGATCTTAGGAACTTTCTCTAAAATCGCCCGTAAAATTAAAGCTTTTGTGTGATCAATGTGAGAATGAACGTTCCCGTCCGAAAAAAGACCTAACAGATGTAAGGTGGAATTGTTCTTTTTAGAATTCCCGATCACTTCTTTCCAGGCTTGACCGTTAAAAATATCACCGGATGCAATCGAATTAGAAACTAATTTGGCGCCTTGATCGAAAATACGTCCTGAACCAAGAACATTGTGCCCAACTTCTGAATTTCCCATGTCGTCATCTGACGGCATTCCTACCGCTTTTCCGTGAGCTTGAAGATGAAGCGTTGGGAACTGATTCCAAACTCGATTTAAAAAAGGAAGTTTTGCGCCTGCAATTGCATTACCAAATTCCGGACCTTTGGGAGAATAACCGACTCCGTCTAAGATAATGAGTAAAACTTTTCTAGACCGAAAGGTGTATTTCTTTGAAAGCTTCATATTAGGAATCATGGAAACAGTTGTCTATAGCGGAAGTCAAGAGATTCAAATATTAAAAAAACTTGGAAATTTGCTTTCCTTTCTTAAATCAAATGAAAAGATAAGAAGCTGTACTAGAAGTTTGTGATATTACGTTTAATGTTAAAAATAACAAAGTGTATAAGTTTGTTATAATAAAAAAATACAACGAGTGTTTTCTTAGATTCGTTGTATGAATCGTTTGACAGATCTGAATTGGAGATAAACAATAACAATTTCCTAAGTTGATGTACGACTTTGAGAAATTTAAAAAGAAAGTTTGATCTCGGAACTAGTGATAAGGTTTTTTCGGAGACTTAAGTCTTACGAGAATTTAATAATGATTTCAATGTTGTTGACGGTGCAAATGGATGAGTAAGCCGGTTTTAAATCCAGCGTTCGGTGGCGCAAACCAAGCGCAAAGCTTTTTAAAAGTTAAAAAGATTAATGAAGTAGTCAGTTATTATCTGAATGATCGACTGACTCATTCTGTTTATAAAGCGATCGTTACACAAACGAGTCATAAACACGTTCGATCTCAAAATTTATTCCAAGTGGAATCTAAGGTTCCAGAAGCTCCTGAACTTACAACTGCGGAAGTGGCGTTTCATATCAAAAGATTATTAGAAGACGGTGTTGTTCTTCAATTTGCTTACTTCTATGTAGATCCTGCCACATCCGAATTGAAACTGAAACCTTGTTATGTAGCTTATTCGGATGCAGAATTAGGAGATCTTACTCGAATTTATCTTTTATTGGTGGATCTTTCCGTTAATTCGATACTATCTTATTTAGAAAGTAGACCTCCGCTTGGAAAAGAAATGTTATGGGAGGATTTAGAGTCGGATTTTAAAGGAGAGAATGTACAAAAATTAAAACTCTTTTTTAATCCTGAAAGTTATTTTCAAGCTCCGAATATTAGCATTCCCTTAAATCCGGAATATGTAAAAGATATGTTGCTCGAAATCACGGATGGGCTGGTTAAAAAAGGAAGAATTCGGGAAATACCGGAAGTTGGATATTTAGTCGTAAAAATAAAAGAACTTCAAACGTTATTCGAGCTTGTGGATGAATTTCACTTTAAAAAAGTATTTCCTAAATATAAATGGGCCTTATCCGACGCGTTTGTTGCAATTTCTCAAGAAGAAAGAATGCACGCAAACGATCCGTCTGCAATTCCGACTACTCTATTTGGTAAAAAAAGAGCGAGAGCGATCGAAAAAGCGTTAGAGACAGATTCCGAAATAAAATCGAAACACAAATTGATGGGAGTGGAACTCATACTCAATTTAAGTGATGAGATTGAAAATACACTCAAGTCTTCTTATCAGGAACAACTTCGAAATCGTTTTCATGAAATGACGGATCATCTTTCCAAACAGGTAGGCCGTTGGGATAAACTTATATTATTTATTTCTGATGAGGAATTTAGAACGTATCCGACCGAGTTAAAAAGGCTTTTAACGGAAGATAGACATATCGCGTATTCTCCTTGGGAGACCAAAGGAATTACAATACATACTTTTATGAGAATGGATACGGAAACTGTTCGGTCCATGATCAAATCACTTTCAACTGCAGCTAATGTAGAGGCTTGGAAAATATTAGGTATTCGTAATTTAATTGAATTGAACGAAGATTCTATTCATTCCGTCTTTAAAGACGAAGAGTTTGTAAAAAATTACGGAAAGGTTCTTCGTAAGGGTTACGTTAGATACTTTCCTTGGTACTTTTCGATTTTGGATTTTGTCGGAGTTG
This sequence comes from Leptospira kirschneri serovar Cynopteri str. 3522 CT, assembly GCF_000243695.2. Classification (NCBI taxonomy): domain Bacteria; kingdom Pseudomonadati; phylum Spirochaetota; class Leptospiria; order Leptospirales; family Leptospiraceae; genus Leptospira; species Leptospira kirschneri. Next base: position 383,846 of record NZ_AHMN02000013.1, read on the forward strand.
CAAAACTACTGCAGGATTTATTTTTTCAAGGAGCTAAGGAAAAAATTCGTTCTGAACAATCCTATTTCAAATCCAAAAATAGGGATGCCGCTTTTAAGTTGGAACAAAGCAAAATTCAGGAAAAATTAAAAGATGATGAAAAAATCAAATCTTTGGAACAAAAGTCCAAACTTTCGGAAGCTTTGAATCAATATTATTTTGAAAGAAATATTCCACCCGTATTAAAGGAAATTCTTTATGAGGTTCCGGGATTTTCACCCGAGTTGATTCATCAAATTGTAGATCGTGAGAAATTTGTACTCATACAAGATTCTTCAGGAGATAAGATGGATTCGATCCTGATGTATCCAAACGACGAATCTTTTCGTTTTAGAGCAAAAGAGATTCATAAGGTTTTGACCGAAAAAAAGAAAAGTTTAGATTTTAAATTTAGAAACAAAGAAGAGGATTTTCAGGGAGAGAAAATTGCAAAAACCTTAAAGTATTTGGATTCTTGGTTTGCGTCTAAGCCGGAACAAACTCATACTTCTAAAGAAGGTAAAAATAATTCAAATGAAGATCCTTATGAAAATTTTCGAAAGGAAATCGTAAAAATCAAAGGTAAAGAAAAGATTTCAACTTAGAAGTTTGTTATATTGTGGAAACTACTTCAAAGTCGACGCTAAAAACTCGAAGTGCGAAGACAGTAACCCATATTAAAAATTCTTTATAAATAGCGTAAGAAATAAGAAAGAATTTTCTAACCTAACGTGAGTTCGGTGTAAGAAAATCTTGGCGAATAGAAAACTTTCGCAACAACTTGGGTTTTTAGGAAAGTTTTAAAATCGAATCGTATAAACGAGATTAGGTGTGATTTCTGTAGATCCATTCATCTGATTTCTAACCACAAGGGTTGAAAATTTCCATCCTTCCGGATTTGGATCTGAAAGTAAGGTCTGTAACTTTTGATAATCTTTAGCTAATAAAAAGGTATGTATCAACTGTAATCCGTAAATAGCGCCTAACAGCCATTGGGCTTGATTGTATTGAGAGGTAGCATGATCATAACTGTTGAAATAAGGATTGGTTGCAGTCGCCGTGGTTAAAATTCTAGTGATCAATGCGGTTGTGCGAACCGTTTCGTCGGAACTGATCGGGTTTAAATTCGGATCTGCAAATGCAGCAATTGTGATTGCGGTTGAATTAAATCTATAATCGTTTTCTTCTGTTATAGCTTTTTCCTTACAATTATTAGCGTATAAAGCAGCGCCTGCAAAAAGTAAAAAACTGATGATTGCCCATCTTTTTTGTCCTACTTTCCATTGACCCCAACCGGGAAGAATTGCGGATCTTCCCGTGATTGCCCATCGAGTGTCTTGCCAGGAAAGTTGAGTTGTAATCGGATCTGTATGATGAACGGGTGGTTTGGTAGTAATAACTTCTTTTTTTTTGAATTCTTCTTTTTTAGGATCTTTCAAATTGATTTCGGAAATTTCGGCTTTAGGAATGGTTTGTAATTTGCCGTTCACTTCTATCTGAACTTCGGTTCTAGATTGATTGATAATTTTACCTTGAAGAGTTTTTCCGTTTTTAAGAACGATTGAACTTGCTGTTAGAGGTAAATAGAATAGAATCATTAAAACGAAAATTCCCGAAGAGGTTATAAGTTTATACGTTCGAGACATAGAATTATGATTCCAGCCATGAAATTTTAGAATTCATCTTTTGTGCAAGAAATTATCTTTTTGCTTGAAAAAACAAGTAGAAATTGGTGATTCTTGATTACCGTGGCACATACTTCCGAGTTAGAGAAACTCTATAACCACAATAAAGACGATTTATTTCATTATATAAGAAAATCGTTCTATGATGAAAATTCCGCCCAAGATATACTACACGATTCTTTTCTAAATTTTTTTAAATATTATGAAAATAGAGATATTCCAGATCCTACTTCTTGCAGGATGATTTTATTTAGAATTGCAAGAAATTTAATTATTAATCATTCTAAATCGTACTATCAACGGAATGTATCTCTGGTAGGAGAAGATGCTGCTAGTAATTTCACGTCTAAATCTCCAAGTCCTGAATTTTCTGTGATGGAAAAAATCGATCAATTGGATGTAAAAAATATCATAGATTCGCTCTTAGATACGATTTCTGCGGAATATAAAGAAGCTTTACTTTTAAGATACCAACAGGATTTGAAACTGGATGAAATTTCTAAAATTCTTGGAATGAGCATTTCCGGTGTTTCCAGATTGATTGAAAGAGCGGAGAAGGCCTTGGCTCAAGAAGGTAAAAAAATAGGTTTTCAACCTGCGAATTATATATAATAAAATATTTTTTGATTCTTCTTATATTTCCAAAAGTGAAGAATTCGGACTACTTTGATAAAAAAAATTAGAAATAAAAAAAAAAGCTCAAATTGACTCATTTAGTTTTGTTTAACGAACAGGAAGCGGCGCAAACACGGGAAGCATAAATATGAAAGATAAAACAAATACTCCCGAATTTGAAGCATATGCGAAATTCCTAAAAGAAAAGGGGTCGGCAACTCAGCTTCCTGTTTTTGATCCGAATTGGATCGGAAAACAACCTCGTTTTATCGTAGAGGACAAAATTATGAATGTCCCGACTGATAATACCAAAATTCTTCGTTTCCCAAAGGCTGTGTGGTTCGCTGCTGCCGCCATTTTATTATTTACGATCGGAGTTTGGATTACATTTCGTACTACAAAACCCGAGTCTGAAATTGTCCGAGGAACTACTTTAAAGGCTGCTGTAGTTTTTGTAAAAGGTCAAGTCTCCGTTATGAGAGACGTAGAGATGAAATTACACCGAGGTGATCTTTTAAATGAATCCGATATAATTCTTACCGGTGCGGGTGGAGCATTGGATATAGGTTTAACCGATTCTAGCGTCGTAAGAGTGAAAGAAAATAGTAAATTGATTTTGAAACAGTTGAGAGAGGACAACGGATCTCAGATTAAAATCAATCTAACTTCGGGTAGGGTATTGAACATAATAGAAAAAGAGAAAAAAACGAGTAACTTTTACGTAGAAACACCTTCTGCGGTTGCTGCTGTGAGAGGAACTTCTTTTGAAGTTAATGCGTCTGAAAGCGAATCAATGGTTTTTGTCGTAGAAGGAGCGGTAGAAGTAACTTCTTTAAATGTTACAAAGAAAATATATATATTAGAAAGAAGTAAATTAATAACCGTGAACAAGGACGGAGAAATCGAATCGATTGATATTTCTAAATTGAATTCTACTCTGCCAGAATATAAGGAAATGAGGAAGAATCTTGGAAGTCTAGATAGCGAACTTCTTTTAGACGTTCAAAATTTAAAATCTGCGAAAACCGAAGAAGAGTTAAGCAAAGTTTATGATCTGAGTATTGAACGTATTATTATGAAAGATGGAAGAGAGTTGAGAGGTGTAGTTGTTTCTCAGAAAAAAGGAAAACTAGTGGTTCAAACTTTGAAAGGTTCGTATATTATAGATGAAGAGGCAGTGGATAAGATTAAATATTAAGATTTTATTTTATACCTATATTTTTCTATCAATTAAGCCGCTTGATAATAAGGTCCAGCGGCTTTTTATTTTTTAATTCTAAAATTGTAGGAACTCATACTTTTAGAAAATTATTTCTCAGTCGAACCCACGTTCAATGAGATTTAAATTTTAATGATGGCCGTAAAAAACAGCGATTTTGTGCATAAACCGGATGGACGATGATTCTTTTTGCATCTCATAGTAGTTCCCACAATTTTCAAAGTTTAACTGGTAAATCCATGATTTGTGAGAGTTTCCACATCTATTTTTTTTACGAAAGCGTTTGAAACTAAAGCACAACGCTCTCTACCATAACCTTACCCACAAGTTGAATAGGATTTTAGAATAAGAAGGCTCAAAAACGCACATTATTCAAGTGTTCCGACAAGAATGAGTCTTTTTACTTGCAAAAAGCATGTTTTTCTGATAGAGAAAAGTCTTCCGAATTTCTCCACCTGAATTGCGACCCATGGGAAGCAATTCATTGAGTTGCCCCACCCAAAAATAAGGGCGGGAACTCAGTTTTACAGAGGATTTGTCGTAATTCCCACAGATTTAATATTGAGATCCAAATACTTGTGGGTAGGGTTATGACTCTCCATGGATCGTTCGAAGTGACTCAGTGTCTCACTCTCCATGGATCGTTCGAAGTAACTCAGCGTCTCGCTTCTACGGTCGCTCGACAGGTCGCGTTCTAAATTGAATCTAAAGACGATTGTTGTATTATGTTTCCTGTATGCAATTTATTGACCAGAGGGCTGCCTGTGGCAAGCCGGATTCGCCCCGGTTTTCTTACGCCCTGCTCACGTTAGCTATGAAATTTGCTAGCTGCGATGACAACCCCGTTGCACCTGAGTTTATTATTCGCCCCAATTTTCTTACATCGAACTCAGGTTCAATTAGGAATCTAAGTGGTCGTAGATCCAAGAATCTAAGGACCAAGAACCTCCTCCGAAAAGTAAAAGTGAAATTCCCATAGAAACCGAAAGAATGTGGTATTCGAATCCTTCTCCGTTTTGGTTACCGAACCAGTTCATAAAAAAACCGATTTCTTTATGAGTCCATCCTGCAACTGCTAAAGTACATGTAATCCCAAATGCGGAAAGCCTTGTGCAAAGACCTAATAAAATGCCGATTGATCCGAAAAATTCAGATACGATTGCTAATATAGATAAGATGACCGGAAACTGAGCGGTATTTACCAGATAATCCATGGAAGCTTCGTAGCCCAGACCTCCGAACCAACCTAAAAGTTTTTGAGCTCCGTGTGGAAAAATACATATTGAAAGCCCGAGTCTAAGCAAAAGAGGAGAAAGCGATTCTTTTGTTGAGAAGAAATTCTGAATCATAGTGATAAACTCCAAAGTATTCTTTTCGTTGATGAACTTTTAAAAATAGGTAAAGGGATAAAAAATCAAAAGAAAAATGTGTTGGATGTGAGAGTTCCCACATTTTGTAGGTTTTATAAGTCTGATTCAAAATTTGAGAGTGGAAATTCATTCAGAACTTTAATAGCAAAAGTTTGTTTAAAAAAATCTATCAGCTATTCTAGGAGACATAATTTATAGAAACTACTGCATTGAATGAATTTTTGCGGCTCGAACGTATAAAAATGAGACCAAAAATTAACAGTCGATTCTATCAAAGATGCAGAAGTTTTTAAAAAATTGCATCTAACCCAGAATAGTTGGCTTTTTGAAATAAATCCTTACATTCTAAGTTTGAACCAAACTCAGAATTATTATTTTTATGCGTCCGAATCGTAATTTTTGTGATAAACCTAAAGCAGCAAATTTCATGCAGAAATTTGACTTTAAAATCGGTTGTCGAATCTTACTGAGTCTAAAAATCTGGCATAAGATTATTTGGCGGAATATTCATGTCTGAAGAAACTCAAGAAAAGAAGAACAAAAAAATCAATAAAATGACCGTAGCAGAAATTAACTCTGCAATTCAAACTTCCAAAGAAAAAATGAACGGCTCTTCCAGCAAATACATTTTGCATCTCAATGCAAGATTGGAAGAACTCGCAGCAAAAGGTAAGAAATAATTTCTTTCCGGTCCGTCTGTTTTTGACGGACCAATTCCTGTTCGTTTTTATCTTCCCTAACATTTCTATCCTTGCTTCAATTCATCGACATAAAACACCAGTACGGCTCTAGCGTATTGTTTAGCGGATTTTCCTGGCACATCAAACCGGGATCCCGTGTTTGTCTTGTGGGTCCAAACGGTTCCGGTAAATCGACTTTGTTTAGGATTGCAGAGGGAAAATTTATTCCGGACGAAGGAAGTGTAGCAAAATCCAAAAACACTGAAATTTCAGTATTTCAACAAATTCCGGAATTTAATCCTGAAATATCGGTCATCGATACTGTATTAGAAAAACATAAACATTACCGAGAATATTCAGAGCGTTTGAAAGAAATCAATCGTAAGTTCGATCTTGTTTCTCACGATTCGAAGGAATTTACTGCAGTTCTGGATGAACAAAGCGCTTTGGAGGAATATGCTTTTACATACGGAGTTCACGAACTTGAATCTAAAGCTCGTAAAGTTTTAGGTGGATTAGGGTTTTCTAATGTTCAGATGGAAATGAAAGTTCGGGAATTTTCTCCGGGTTATCAACATCGCCTTGGTCTAACAATCACTCTTTTAAATCCTGGTAATTTATTATTGTTAGACGAACCTACAAATCATTTGGACAATACTTCTAAAGAATGGTTGGCGGATTATCTTAATTCTACCGGTCAATCTTTTGTACTCGTAACCCACGATCCAGAATTTTTAAATTCGACTTGTGATACGATTGCGGAACTTTCTTCCTCCGAAGTTATAGAATTTCGGGGGACCTTAGAGGAATATTTCGAACATAAAAATGAACTTCAAGAAAAACTTAGGGCTCAGTTTCGAAAGGAAGAAACGTATCTCCAGAAAAGAATGGAATGGATCGAACGTTTTCGCGCAAAGGCTTCTAAAGCGAAACAAGTTCAATCTGCGATCAAAAAACTCGAAAAAAGAGATAAGGTAGAAGCGCCTGAGGAATCTTTTTGGAATTCCAAGTCGGATTATCGTTTTAATTTTATATCTTCCGGAAAAATTACTGCAAGAATTGAAGACGGAGCTTTTTCATACTCTGATAAAACTCCATTTATTTTCAGTGGGGCCAATTTGGAAATTTCAGCGGGTGATAAGATTGCGGTCGTAGGTCCTAACGGTGCCGGAAAGTCAACATTCCTTCGTTGTTTATTAGAAATTCATAAATTAACTTCCGGTAAAATTTATTACGGACCTAAAACAAAAATCGGTTATTTCTCGCAAAATCATCATGAAGAATTGGATCCTTCTAAAAATCTTATTCAAACGGTTATGTCTGCTTATCCGGATCTTTCGGAACAACAGGCCAGAAGTCTTTTAGGTTATTTTTCTTTTTCGGACGATTCCGTTTATAAACAAACCGGTCTTCTTTCGGGCGGAGAACAAAGTCGTCTTCGTCTTGCTATGCTTGTTCGTTTTCCTGCTAATGCTATTTTTTTGGACGAACCTACCAATCATTTGGATTTGGTGGTTCGGGACAATTTACTGAGAGCGTTGATGGAATATGAGGGTTCTCTTTTAATCATTTCTCACGATCCAGAATTTTTAAGAAGCCTTTGTAATCGTACTATTTCCGTGGATAAAGGACAAATCCGGGATTTTAACTGCACGTTTGCGGATTATTTGAAATACGATCTGCAAGAGACCACACCTTCTAAACTACAAGCCGGAAGTTTGATTTCTAAAAAAGAGGAAACAGGGCAAACACGTTCTAAGAAAAATTCAGATAAAAACAGAATTAAAAAAATCCAGAAAGATTTAGAACAACTGGAAGCTAGGATCGAACTTTTAGAAAAATCAAAAAAAAATTTGGAAGAAGTTTTAGCCGATCCTAACTTTTTTAAAAATCGTAGTTATCAATTAGAATTGGACAATTTGAACGAAACCAAAAATGAAATTACACGTTTGACTTCCGAATGGGAATCACTTCAATTAGAATTGGAAGAACTTTCCGGAACAGTAAATTAGGAATTACTAAAGTACACTTCTATAAAATAAAATCTTTTTATTCCAGAGTGGACACATTTGCGAAAATTTCTGCATCTTATAGAATCCATCTTTTATTTTTGACACCGTTTTATGTGTTTTTGTAGTAAAAGATCATTGAAACGATTGTAGTTGTCTAAAAATTTGTTTTTCTTTGATTTCTTTTGGTGAAAACAAATGACTCGCCGTTTTCGATAAGATATATTATTTTTTTAAGTTTGTTTGACCAAAAAGAAAAATGAATTTATTTAGTTTTATATTCTATTTTTATAATGAGGAAAATTGTATATGACACCAAAAGAGCTTAAGTCTCGATTGGATCTTAGAAAAACGGCAAAAGATTCGTTTTATCTTTTAGACGTAAGAAATCCTAACGAAGTGGATATTTGTACGATTGAAGGAACCGATCTTTTGATTCCGGTCGGAGAACTTTCCAATAGACTTTCTGAAATCGATTCTTGGAAACAATCGGGTGAGGATGTGATCGTATATTGTCGTTCCGGTGGGCGTTCCGCGATGGCCTGCGGAATGTTAAAACAGTCCGGCTTTTCAAAAGTGCATAATGTGGAAGGTGGAATTTTACTTTATTCGGATGAAGTAGATTCTTCTATTATTAAATACTAATATATTTATATTAAAATTTCGATTGTAGGGACGACGTAATTCTAAAATTGTAATAGTTCCTACATCTAATTTTTTACGGAAAAAAGTTTATAAGGCAGACTTCTTAGATTGAGCTTACTTTGTTAGTTTTTAAAAAATTTTATAGCTCAGATTGACAAAATTGCTTTAATTGGCCGTTTTTCTGAAACAGAAACAGGTGGAGAGTTCACTTTTCAACAACTCTGTTATATGTTCCCAGCAAAAGTTCATTTCAGAATTTTAAAAAAGTCAGATAATAGTTTACAAAGATTATGTTGTTTTAAGGAATTTATAAATTTTTTAGACTCAACTTTTAGAAGCTTGTTCGATTATCGTCAATGAAACGGTTTTTGTGGGAACTCATACAGTTTAAGTGTTATGATAAAAATTAGAATTCGATCTAAAATAAATATTATAATTAGATAATATTTAGTCTATTTCTAAGGATTGACTTTTGAATATTTTGTTATATGGTTCTTGAGAAATATATGAGAAAATTAAAACTTTATGTTATATTAATTCTATTTTTAATTGGAGTAAATTGTCTTATTGTTGAAAGATATTGGGTTCGATTTCAAGAATACGAGTTTAAATCTGAGAAAATTACGAAAGATTTTGACGGTTATAGAATTGCGGTCGTTTCGGATCTTCACTACGGTTTTTTAAATCCGGAACTTTGGATTCGTTGGGTTATTAAAAGAGTAAATTCTCAAAATGCTGATCTAGTTGTCGGTTTGGGAGATTATGTTAAAAAAAGAAATACGGATGTAGAATTATTAAAAGTTTGGCCTATTTTAAAAGAACTAAAAGCAAAAGATGGTGTTTATTTCGTTAATGGCAATCATGATCATTGGGCCAACGATAAACTATCACTTGAACTTTTAGAAAAAAGCGGCCGATCTATTAGAAATAAAAACGTCGTGATACGACGAAACGTATCAAAGTTTATCCTGGTGGGAATTGGAGATTTTTGGGAAGATAGAACTGACATCGATAAAGTTTTGTCCGGTACTTTTTCCGAAGATTTAAGAATTGTATTGTCCCACAATCCTGATTCATCCAATACAAAACATAAAGAAAAAGTGGATTTGTTTCTGACTGGACATACTCATGGCGGACAAGTAAGAATTCCGTTTTTTAATTTTTCACCTATCTTACCTGTAAATGATTCTAACTTTGATATTGGTTTTAAAAAAAATAAGTTTGGTGAAAACATATTTATTTCCGCTGGTATTGGTTGGTCAATTTTACCGATTCGATTTTTTTGCCCTTCCGAAATTCCTTTGATCGTATTGCGTTCTCCGTAGGAATTTGATTTTAATTCATAGTTAATTTCCGAATTTTGAATATTCAAAAAATCATATAACTATTAAAAACCATTTCAAAATAATTTATATTTGTTTAAAATGAAGATGGTTATTCTAAGATATTTTTGGGATGGTCTATTAAAACTTTGACCTTAATTTTCTTTTTACTGATCTTTATCAAATTGAGTTACCTAAATTTCTATCATAAAGTGTCGTTTTATTGAGTTTCAAACGCGATCCGTAGAGAGCAGCATTGAGTTTTAAAAATTCCGAAGGAATTGGAGCGAAAAGAACTCAGTAAAACGCTTTTTAAGAAAGCGTTAACTCAGCGTCTCGCTTCTACGGTCGCTCGAAGTAACTCAGCAAAACGCTCTCTATGGATCGCGTTTTAGGTCGAGAGCCATTTTAATTATGAAATTTGCAAGCTGCGACGACGATCGTAGAGAGTATTGCACTTGAGTTTTTTATTTGTCCTAATTTTTTTACATCAAACTTCACGTTAAATCAGTACTTGAATAGGAACAGATTTTTATTTGTGGATGAGACTATAACGATGAGTAAAACATTTTTAAATACACATTGCTGTTATTCGGATAAAACTTCTCGGAATTGTATTTGAAAATCTAGAAATCCTTTTATAGTTTTAGAGTTATCTGAAAATTCATTCTCCTAAAAGAATTTTTCGAAAATATAAAAAACCTTCTGCTAACGGATCGTCTTTTCCTCCACGGCGACGTTTGAGCATATTCGTAAGATCTAATACCATCAGTCCATACATCCAAGCCCACATCATTCTTGCAATTGCTGGATATTCTGATTTAGGTAATTTGAATTCTTGGTTGGCACAACCGTTCCGTATGGTTTCTAAAAATACTCTATAACTGGTAGGTAAACTCGGGAACGCCTTTCTGTGCATGTGTCCATGAACCGTGTTAAACATTACTTTATGTAGTTCTTTATTATTTAAGGAAAAATCCCAATAAGCCCGTGCGATTCCCGCCAACTGTTCAAATGCGTTTTTTCCGTTTTTCTGTGCGTTCCGTAAAAGTTGAGTCAGTTCGGTTTCTCCTTTAGCGATCAGTACTTGTATAATTTCTTCCTGACTTTTGAAATGAGAATACGGACTTGCCACGCTGCAGTCCAATTTTTCGGCGATCTTTCTCATGGAAAGTCCGTCGATTCCTTTTTCTTGAAGGATTTCCATCGCAACTTGTACGATATTTCCTCTATTTAAACTATTTCTAGATCTTCTCTTGTGTCGCGCCACGGTCATTTTTTAGGTTCACTCTATCAAGTTATGAATCGCTAAATCTCTCTTTTATATTTGTAGTCTTTTTTTAATTCAATTCTACTTTATCAAAAAAATCAAACGAATAACAATAGGCCCGCTATTACGTTTTGTTTCCGTAAATTTCAATTTGTAATTGAGGTTCTCTGAAAATTATACTTATAAATTTCGTTTCATTTTTTCGGGATGAAAAAATAAGCGGTCTCAATTTTATTTTACTTCTTGTGGTCTGAACGCAAAGATCATTTTCTCTTCTTGGATGTTTAAAGGAATTTTGAAAGAATATTCCTACTTTTCGAAATAAACTTTTTTTGAGAATTTGATAAGTAGTTTTTTTTATCGTTTGTAGGTAGAGATATTTCTGTAAAAATGAAATTTGTAGGAACTACTTCTTTTCAATCTTCTTGCAAGACTGTTTCTAAAAAATCTGTAGGAAGGTTGTTTTGATATTTTTTGACATTCGTCAATTTTGATACGAACAATGAAAAAAAGTGGGACAATAACTGCGTTTTTTGTAGTGGTAATGATTTTGACCAATGTTTGTTAAGACAAAAATTTTTTTATTTTGAAAAATCTCAGAATGGATATTTAAAAATGTGATGAATCAGTAATGGACTGAAATCTGGAGGATAAAATTGTCATCTCGGTGAATTACTGATCTTTATAAAATTGAGTACCGTTAATTTTATCACAAAACACTGATTCCATGCAAAATATTAGGTACTTTATTATAGTTATGAGTAGTATGAATTTTAAAAGTGGAATTTATACGAACCCTTGTTTTTTTATTCCAAATAAAATGGATTCTATACGTGGGTATTTTATAAAAGTATTATGTTTTTATGTATATAATTTTGATGATGATCTGATTTTTTGTGGAATTTTAATATTAGAATATTATAATTATTAGGAGTAATTATGGAAGAGGCGGTTATACTGGACGGGATTAGGACTCCGTTCGGAAATTTCGGAGGAACTTTAAAAGATCTAAGCACGGTCGATCTAGGAGTTTTGATTTCCAAGGCGATCTTGGAAAAAACGGGAGTTTCTCCGGACGTAATTGGAGAATCGATTTTTGGAAACGTGATTCCTACAGGAAAAGAGGCGATTTATCTTGCACGTCATATTGGTCTGAAAACGGGTCTTCCTTTGGGAGTTCCTGCTTTGACTCTCAATCGTCTTTGTGGTTCTGGTATGGAAGCGATCATCCAAGCTGCAAAAAAGATTTATCTAGGGGATGCGGACGCAGTTCTTGCGGGTGGAGTGGAATCGATGAGCAATGCTCCTTATGTTGTGCGTAACGCGCGTTGGGGAGTTCGTTACGGTTCCGCAGAATTTGAAGATACTTTAGAACAAGGTCTCACCGATCAATACGTAGGTTTGATCATGGGTCAGACAGCTGAAAATCTTGCCGATCAGTATAAAATTTCCAGACAAGAACAGGATGAATGGGCGGCGGTTTCTCAAACTCGTGCCGAAAAAGCCACTTTGGAAGGACGTCTTAAAGAAGAAATTTTTACCGTTACAATTCCAGGCAAAAAACCGGTTATATTAGAAAAAGATGAATTTATTAAGGGTGCCGCTGGCGTTGATAAACTGGGAAGTTTAAAGGCGGTCTTTAGAGAAGGTGGAACCGTGACTGCTGGAAACGCTTCCGGTTTAAACGACGGAGCGGCGGCTACGATCGTAACTTCTTCTTCTTATGCTAAGAAGTTAGGTAAAAAACCTTTGGCGATTATCCGAGGTTATGGTCACGCCGGTTGTGATCCTGCTAAAATGGGAATTGGTCCGGCGCTTGCGATTCCAGCTGCTTTGAAAAAAGCGGGTCTTAAACTTTCAGATATGAGTTTAGTAGAAGTAAACGAAGCTTTTGCGGCTCAATATCTTGCGGTTCAAAAAGAACTAGGGCTCAATCCGGAAATTACCAATGTAAATGGTGGTGCGGTAGCGATCGGACATCCTCTGGGAGCTTCCGGAGCCAGAGTTACGATTACACTTGCATACGAACTTAAAAGAAGAAAGGCGAAATACGGAGTAGCTTCCCTTTGTATTGGGGGAGGTCAGGGAATTGCGCTCGTTCTGGAAAATCCAGAAGTGTAATTAGAAATTTCGTCTAACGTTATTACAAGGCTCGGAAGAGCCTTGTATGTAAAAGATAGGAATGGGTGTGACTTGAAAGTTATCGGAAGAATATTATTTTTATCTTATGAAATTGAGTAGAAAGTTTTTGAAATGGTTTCTACTTATGATATTTGTTTTTTTAACTTTCAATCAGGAAATGTATTCTGAATGTGCAGTGTGTTATACAATCGTTTATGTAGAATTGAAGGAAAAATCAGGAAAAAAGAAAAACTTTTTCTTTGCAGTACCTCCGGAAATAGATGATACAAATGGAAACAAACCTCCGATTCGTTTGGACCAGATCCATTTAGACCAGATTGGAATTGAGCAGAAGTGGAAGAAAACAGGTTTTCTTACTTTTTATAAAAAGATTCAAAAGTCAGTGGATGAGAATGGGGACAATGCCTATTGTAGTTTACAAAAACCTGTTATTAGAAAGGCTTTTTCCATTAGTAAAATAACGATCATTCGGTACATTCAAAACGTATATTCTCCTATTACTTTCTGTAAAAGTAAATAGTTCTATTAATAAGTTTTTGTTGAAATAACAAACCAAAACTTGAACTACATAGTTTTCGATTTGTAGTGATGATTCTAATTAAATATTATCGATCTGTCAGGGTTGAAAATCGGTAAATAAAAGAATCCAATCTTCGCTCTGTCTATCGAACCAATTTTCTTCCGGATAATAAGTTCCACCCGCTTGATCTAAAACTTCTTTCATATAAGGTTCGCCCGGATCAAAATCCTTTCCGTCAAGATAGATGGAACTTCCCCATTTTTTTTTGGCTTGTGTATGAGAATATACACCTCGTAAAGATTCTATACGTTCATTGTTAAGAGGAATCTTATACTTTTCGGAAAGTTCTTTTACGAGACGAACAACCGCTTTGGTCTGTTCCTTATTGGCTAAAAGCATTTCCGTATCTTTTCCTACGATTTCCACTTGAAAACAGTTCGAGTTTGTTCCAGCCGCAGCCGCAGCCACGTCCAAGATGGAATCCAAAAGTTGATAGACTTTTCCATCTTGATCTGCAAGAAATGTAGCAGATAAATTCCGTTTTTCTAATACTTCTAAAGTTTTTTGATAATCAGGAATTGCGGTAAAGTGTAATACGATACAATCAGGAGAGATCGATCCACGATGATTGTATCGTAACCTTCTTTCTTCGGGAGCTTTTCCATCGGACATTTTTTCGATTGAATTCAATTCTATGATTGGAGCGGAAGTGGTGCCTCTACCTCGGTTGTATGTTTGAACAATTTTTTTACCGGATAAATCTGTAAATTTTTCCTTACGAATTACCCAGCCAGAGGCAAACCGATTTTTCCATTCCGTTTCCGGAAAAAATTTTCCTTGGAGTTTTAAAAGAACGGAAGATAAAACTTTTTCACTTCCACACTCTCCGGTATCTAAAAAACGGCCGAATTTTTTCTTGCTTTGGGTATGTGTAAAAATTCCCTTTTTTGAAGTAATGTCGTAGTTATTTAGAGGAATTGAATGTTCTTTTGAAAGAGTTTCAACCAGATTGACAAGAGATTTTAACTGAACCTCGTTTTTTAAAATGGAATCGTTGTTCCCTTCCCAAGAAACGTGGATTGTAGTTTCGTCCATTCCGGGCGCGGCTTTGTAAAGTATTTTAGAGGGTTCTTCTACTCCGTATATACTTCCATTTTCAAGAACGATAAAATGCACCATCCATCCTGAGGATTTACTTTTGTCTAAATATTCCCCCGCTTTTAAACCGTAAGTATGATGCAAAAGAATCGATTTGACTCCAAAGAACCAACGTTTTTTACCGATCGATTTGAGGGAATCTTTGCCAATTCCTAAAGTTAAAAAAGGAAGTATCTGATTGGAACTTAGCACTTCGGATTCTTTGGTTGGAAAGGAGCAATTTAATATAAGTGTGAATACCGCTAATTTAAAAAAGAAATTGTTTTTCATCCCGATACCTTATTTCTAAGACGAGTTAAATCTTCTCTTAGTTTTTCGAGGGTTTTAGAAACTTTTCTATGGCGATTAAGTATTTCTGAATATTCATAAATTTTAAATTTCATTCCGTCTTTTTTGGCGTCTTCTTCCGGAGCGATGGGTATGGATTTAAAAATTTCAGAAAATGTTTTGAATTCCCGGGTTAGTTTTAGATATTCCGTCGAACACGCGGAAAAAAATTCGGGAGAAAGGTTTTGTTTAGAAGTTTCTATCTGTTTTCCGAGAGATTCCGTTGCCCCTTTTAAAAAAGAAAATAGAGACTGGTTGTCTTGAACTAGTTCGTTCAGAGATTCTTGAAGATGGATTTCAGTTTTACTTTTGGAATGAAGAATTCCTTTTTTTGCCTTCCAGTAGATCAGATAAATTAGAATTACGGATGTGATAAAAATCAAAGAGAATAGAAAAAAGGTTCTTTTTTGGTAGACCCATTCTAAGGTTTCCCATTGGAATAAATCGGGAAAATAGGCTGCTAAAGCTAAGCCGACTAAAATCATTCCTGTGGAAAAGTAATAAAAAATACGGATCCCCATTCCGTTTCATAACACATCTTTAGGTCCTACTTGTCAAGGAACCTTCTTGTCTTAGTAAAACTCTTATATTAGTTTAAGATTCTCCTCCTGTTTTTCCGATATTCAAAGAGATGCAAGAACCTACTCCAAAACCGAATTTTCAATCTAAGGTAGTGAATTTTGGTCTTTATAAAATCAAAAAAGCTCTTAAGGAAGAAGGATTTGAAGTCGTGGAAAAACCGAATGGGAAAATCGTTTTAGTAATTCGAGTTGGGAAAGAAAGGGACAAATAAAAGGAACGTTCCTATCTTTCAGGTCTCAGAAGAATAAAACAATTTTCTAAACTTGTATAGATTCTTTTAAATTCGTATTTAACCTGAGTTAGTGTAAGGAACTCATGATTCTGAAAAAAGTTGGAATCTGAACTTTACAGATCGATTCTTTAAATGTAGGAACTACCACAAATCACAATTTTACGAGTAAATTCTAAGATTGTAAAAACTACTTTTAAAAAAATGTCTCCTAATTCCTTTTGCCTCAAATTCACGTTAAATGGAAGCCAGTAATAGTTTATATATTTAAAAAATACAAAACCTGCCGTAGTTTGATATATTAAATATTCCAATTTCCTAAAATTCTGAGAACTCCTAAACAAGTTCTACATTAAATCATTCAAAATTTTTCTGCTATGTCGAAGTTCCGATTTTAATATCGTTTTAAAATTTCTTTTTTATTTTTAGAATTTTAGAATATTTTTATTTTATAATTTCTTTTACATCGCGTCTGGGTCCGCATCTGGAAGTTCTACTTCTTCTTTTGAAGGTTCTGCTTTTAAAAATTCTCCACATTTCTCTTTAAGTTGGTCGTGTATTTTCCACTTGTCGCCGGCGAGAGGCATAACTCTGAGATAAAGTCTATAGTTTCTGATCGAGCCTCTACAATAACCTCCTTTTAGATATAATTGTCCGAGTAGTTTTCTAGCTGCGGGATGTGCCGGTTCCAATTCGATGACTTGATTGGCAAGTCGAACCGCCTTATCCGGATTATTTGCTGCAAGTTTTCTCGCTTCTTCCCAGGCCGGAAGTGTTTCCTTTTCGTACTTTCTATAGAGATCGGTGTTTCCCATTTGAAACAAACGAAAGATGATTGCGTCTTCTTTTCCGTTACGACAAATTCCGTACCAAACGTCTTCTTCTTTTTCGGTGATTCGGTTGGCTCTAATTCCTGCAAGTCTGGAACCGTCTATACAACCTGTGGCTTCAAAAAGATCCTTCATCGCTTGCGGAGAAGTAGCCAAGATTCTTCTGGTTTTGTTTTCAAAACTTGCGATCTCGTCTTCCGGAAGTGAATCTTCAGGATTTGGAAGATCTTGTAAGCCGGATAAAACTCTCAACTTGATGTTAGATTCTAACACCCACTCTGGCAAATTGAGAGACTTTAAAAATTCGTCTTCTTTTGGAAAAATTCTCCGATAGACGGAACATTCCGAAAGAAAAAGAAAAACGAAAAATAAAAAAGACAATCGAATACAATAGGTGAAATAAAAGCCGGAGAGAATTTTTCGAATCATCGATAACAAGAGATTTATCCTTGACTATAATATTAGGACAAAATGTTCTAATATAGATATTTTAATTTACCACAATGGTAAGATGTGATTTCTCAACAATAGAATCAATCAGGAATCTATGATCCAAGAACTCAAAGCAGATCTAAACGGAAAGGGACAAAAACACTGTGTGATCGTCTCTCGTTTCAATGAATTTATCACGGAAAGTCTACTGAAAGGAGCACTTGAGTCGTTTCGGATGCACGGAGTTGAAGACGTGACCGTGGTTCGGGTTCCTGGTGCTTACGAAATGCCGGTGGTGGTTTCTAAGGCGGCCGCTTCTAAAAAATACGATTCCATCGTTTGTTTGGGGGCGGTGATCCGAGGTGCGACTGCTCATTTTGATTTAGTAGCGGGAGAATCTGCAAAGATCGGATCAATCGGAGTTCAATATTCCATCCCTGTCATTTTTGGAGTCCTGACCACAGATACGATCGAACAAGCGATTGAAAGAGCGGGAACCAAGGCGGGAAATAAGGGTGCGGAAGCCGCAGCCACCGCCGTGGAAATGGTAAACCTACTTTCCCTTCTTTGAATGTCAGCCAGGCGTACTTCCAGAGAAATCGCCGTAATGGCACTTTACCAATTGGAGCTTACTCAACCTCCTTTAAAAGAGGTTCTTAAGTTCAAATGGTACGATAAAAAAACGGAACCAGAAGAAAGAGATTTTGCAGTTTCCATCGTAAATGGAGTTGTGAAAAACCAGGAACAGATCGATACTCTAATCAAGAAATACTCCAAAAATTGGGACTTTTCAAGAATCAGCATCGTAAACAAAGCGATTCTACGTTTGTCTATATACGCGTTGTTATATACTTGGGAAGTTCCAAAAAACGTTACGATCGACGAAGCGGTAGAACTTACAAAAGAATTTGAAAGCGAAGAATCTGCTCGGTTTGTAAACGGAGTTTTGGACGCAATTCTCAAAAACGAAATCAAATCCGATGGATAAAGAAATCCGAAAAAACAGGTTGTTTTTAGAGGGAATCGAGGAAGAAGAATTTTATTTCCCGGAAGACAAAGAACCGGTTCGGGTCCGCAGATCATATAATAAACTTATAATATTCTGGATTTTGATGGGTCTTTTTGTATTGGGGGGAATCGGTTTTGCGGTTTACCATCAATTTTTTCGTACTTCCTCCGCCGGTTCCGAGTTTGCCGGAGCCTTCAATAAAGATCTGATCCAAAATAAGTCGGACATCAATCGTTTATTAGAAAGACCTTATATACCGGACGGGAACGCAAACCCGGCGCTTACAAAATGTATTAATCTTTACAAAGAAAGATTTACCAGACAGGCATTTGATACTTGTAATGAGTTTTTAAACTCTACAGGAACCCAGGAAGAGAAGTCGATCGCATTGACTGTATTAGGTGTTATCCACGACGAGAGCGGACGTTATCCGCAAGCGATTGAAAGACTTCAAAAAGCAATTCAATACGATCCTAAAAATTTTTACGCATATTACAATCTCACTCTATCTTATAAACACGCTGGAAGATTTGCAGACGCTCGAATGGCCGCTCTGAAAGCGAAAGAAATTGCGCCTAACGATCCTAGGGTTTCGTTACTTGCTGGAAATTTATTTAATGAACTGAACGATCCGGACTCTGCAATCGACGCTTATAAGGAAGGATTGTCCGTTTCTCCGGACGACATGTATCTTACTTACAATTTAGGAGTCAGTTACTTTAAAAAGGGCGAAATTCCGCAAGCGGAAGAAGAATTTAAGAAAGTTGTAATAAAGACCCCATCTGGAAGATTAGCCGCGTTATCTCATTCTTATTTGGGAAATATTGCTTATAACAAACAGGATTATAAAAATGCGGAGTATCATTTCCGACAAGCGAGCAACCTTTCACCTAACGAAGCAAAGTATCTTTATAATCTCGCGATAGTTTTACAAAAAAATGGAAATAAGGAAGAGGCTCTCAAATATTTGGAACTTGCGAGAGACGCAGGCGCGAATGATCCCGAAATTTATAGATTGATCGCGGAAGGATTTTCTAATCTGAATCAGGGAGAAATGTCCATTTCGGCACTTCAGAAAAGTTTAAAATACAATCCTACCGATTTGGATTCTCTATTTCAACTTGCCGAAGCATACTATAACAAAGGAGATCTACTTTCTGCGGAAGAAACTTATCGTAGGATTGTGTCTTCCACACCTGGAGATAGTTTTACTGAAACCGCTCTGATCAATTTGGGAGTTGTTTTGGATCAGATGGAACGTTATGGAGAAGCGGTCGCTACTTTAAATCGGGTGATAGAACTTAATCCTAAAAACGCGAAGGCGTATCATACATTAGGAATTGTTTATAAACATTCTGGAAATGGGACACTCGCCATCGAAAATTGGAGAAAGTCCACGGCTATAGAACCGGAAAACATACAAAGCCGCGAAGCCCTAGGAGATTATCTACTGGAAAATAAATTTTTTCGGGAAGCTATAGAAGAATATACAGGATTAGTAAAACATAAAGACGACGCTTACAAAGTATATCTCAAAATGGCGGAAGCCTATATGGGTATGCAGGATGATTCCAACGCCGAAAAAATCCTGTTGAAAGTATTGAACTCTTCGAGAGACGGCGCAGATCTGAAGAACGCACATAAAAAATTAGCGCTGTTGTACAATAAATCCAAGGACCCAGATTTAAAAAACAGAGCCAAAGATGAGGCCTTTCGATCCGCTCACATGGATCCAAATGATATGGAAGGTAGATTAGTACTTGCAAAAATTCTAATAGATTCTAATTCAATTTTGGATCGTGAAAAGGCTATCGACGAACTGACCGCAATTGTGAGATCCGACGTAAGACCTAAAACGGCGGCGACCGCCTATAATTATTTAGGAATTTGTTATTATAAAAATGGGGAATTTAAAAGGGCGGTTCGAGCGTTTCAGAGTTCGATCGATTTAGATCCGTCTTTGTCCGAAGCCTATGAGAATAAGCGGGCAGCGTCTGCAGCGTTAGAAGAAAACACTCGCAGGGAGGGATATTTCTGAAAAATTACTTCTTAACGTTTTTGATTTTATTCCTTTTTATTACTTCGATTCAAGCAGCGGAAACACCTAAAGACGAGTTTAAAGAAAAAGTATTCAATTTTTCTAAATTACAAGCTACGGCGATTGCAGAGATACGAACCAAAAACAGATTGGATCTCGTAAAAGAATTACCTACTATCTTTCAAAACGAATCCATTGAAGAAAAGACTCAGATCGCGATTTTAAAGCTATTTTCTGAATTAGAGGATTTGGACGGTCTCGCACCGAGTTGGGTGGGGGCTTTGGATTCGGTCTTTCAAAAGACAACTAACGTAAATTTGAAAAAAGAAATTCTACTATTAGCTGAAAAGAAAAAAGAGAAACGGCTGATTTATTCGGTGATTGTAGCGTTTAGTGATCCTGAAACACAAGTAAGAACTTTAAGTTATCGACTGATGAATTTATTGAGGGACGATAGGGCCTTACCAATTTTACTGGATATGTCTTTGTCTAAAGATCCGGTGCATAGAATGTATTTTTTAGAATCGTCTTTGATCATTAAAGACGAAAGGATTCAAAATCAGATTCATAAATTGGCAAATGATGAAAGTTCGGGAGTGAGAAAAAAATATCTCATAACGATCAATCGACTCGGGATGACTGATAAATTTTCGCAGTTTCAAAAATCTGCCACTAATGATCCTGACGACGACGTAAGGATGGTCGCATTAGAAATTCTTAAAAATAAAAAAAGCCGTCAATTTTTATCTTTGTTTTACAAAGGACTTAATGATCCTAATTCGGATATACGAAGAATTTCTTTAGAAGCTTTGTTGCTCTACCAAGATAAACAAGGAGCCAAGGTGGTATCCGATCAATTGACCAAAGAAGAGAATTCGTTTCTAAAGGCGAGAATGATCGATCTATTGTTGGATCTTGGAAACAACGGGGGAGGGCAAGGAATTCTTTTTGTGTTGACTAACGCTGAAGAAACGGAACTGAGAACAAAAGCGGCTTACGCGTTGGGAAAGTTAGGAACGAATACAAGCGCGATTGAACTTACGAAAATTTTATCGGAAGAAAAAGAGAATGCGGTCAAGTGGCAACTCATTCATTCTTTAGGAGAGCTTAAAGATAAAAATGCGGTTCCTGCGTTACTCGTTCTTGCTAGAAATCCGAGAGAAAAACTGAATCTAAGAATCGAAGCGGTTAACACGATTCGAATGATTAATGATCCGGATAGTCTGCCTTCTATTTTTGAAGCGTATGTATCCGAAAACGAACAAGCTCTTCGCACCGAATTAGAAAATACATTACGCGAAATTTTAAACCTGAAATTCCCGCCTAAAATTCCTTAAATCCGGTTCGATCCAAAAGCCGGTCGAGCTCTTCTAAGAACGGAATAGAAGACAATAACTTATTTCTTTATTTCTGCTTTATATTATTTTTCTAATATGGCTTTTATTGATTACTTTTTTTGTCTTCTGAAAAAGTACAAATTACGGATCGACGTTTCCTGGAATATCATTAAAGTTTTTGAGAAATTCCATAGTTCAATTAACAAAACTGCTTCAATTGATCGTTTTCATAAAATAGAAAACAGATGGAGGATTCATTTTTCAACAACTCTATTTAATTGTATTATGTTTCTATAAAATACTAATTTGTGTCGTTTTTCGAAAAAAATTATAAACGACCTAGGGCGCTTTGTTCGTTTCAGCTTTTTGTCTAAAACGAGCTAAATGAAATTTATCTGTTCTTTAAACGCGAAAGGGATCGATGAATGAACTAAAGTAAAACGCTCTCCTGAAACTCAATGCATCACTCCCTGAATGCCGATCCTTAGAGAGGCATTCGCTGAGTTTTCTGGGTCGCTCTGCAGGGTCGCGTTTGAACTCAGCAAAACGCTTTTTATTAAAGCGTTTTAGGGTCAATAAATTGAATCTAAAGACGATTGTTGTATTATGTTTCCTGTATGCAATTTATTGACCAGAGCTAAAGAGCCCGGTCCCGCCTGTTCCGTTTAATTTTTCTTTTACAAACCATTGGCGGGATTCGCCCAAATTTTCAACTGTCGAATTTATCTTAATATAAAATTTATAGTTTGAACCAATTTATTTTACGTCTGTAAATTTTAGATCCTGTTTCTGAAACCAACCTAAGTTATAGACTTTATCTTTTATGTAAGGGGAAGGAATTAGAACGAAATACCAATCGGACATTTGTTTTTCATTCAATCCGTTTGAAAGTGCAAAACCTTCAAAATTTGTATTGTATGAATCGATAATATTTCCCTGAATTTTTTGATCCGAACAAGGGTCCGGAATTTCTTTGTCGTCGATCACCAAAGCCGTTCTTAGTTTTGCAGAGTTTTTAGAAACTTTAAAACGTTTGAAATATTCGAGTTGTGTAGGCCAATGTAATGCTCCAGAATAAGAAATGGATATTTGACTTTTAAGTTGATTGGAGTTGAAATCAAAATTAAGAATTTCTAAAGAACCATATTGAAGACAACAACAAGAAGGAGTTTTTATAAAAAACGTTACAAATTTTTGAGAAGGTTTAAAATCCACGAGCATTCCACCTCGATCGTAGAGCAATTTGTAACCCTTAGAAGTGTTTAAGTAAATTAATACAAAATCCTGAGTAGGATATTCAGGATCATAAATTAAATCCAATTTACCGTCTTGATTAAAATCGACTTGATGAAAGTTTTTGAGACCATTTGTCTGTTCGATTTCGTTGAATCTTTTTAAGACTTCGGATTTAGATCCTTTATTGATCTTGTTTCTGAGAAGATTGAAATCAGTTTGAGTTTCTAGGTTTTTCCAATGAACTCTATGATCTTTTTGAATATGTTTTAGAATTTCGTTTGTTTGTTCTAAATCTAACTTCCAATTTTGACCAAACAAAGAACTAGAAACAAAAAAGAAAACAGTTACTATAACTGGAAAGGTATAAAGGTACATTCAAATCTCTTTATGATGGAATTTACACATTTTTTAAACCGTTTGAAAAGATAAAAACGAAATTAATCAAAAACCGTTCGGTAAACTGAAGATTCAATTTTTAGAAAAATTTGGCTTTAGTGGTAGTTCCCACAAATTGTCTCGTTTTGTAATCATTTTTACTTTGAGGATAATGTGAGTTTAACGTAAGGAACCCATAATTCTGAAAAAAGCTGGAATTTGAACTTTATAGATAGGTTCCTTAAATGTGTGGGAACTATTACAATTTAAAAAATAGAAGTTTATAACAATTGAACCTGTCGTATTCAAGTGTGGGAACTATTACAAAACTTAGATTTGTCCGTAAAATGTGTGGACTCTTACTTTTAGAACTTGTTCGTAATATCTTGATCTGTGGTAGTTCCCACATTTTCGAAAACTTCACCTACAAAAAATTGAAGTCATAAAAACCTGTCCCAAAAAAACTCAACATCTCACTCCCTATTGAGTCGTTCCGCAGGATTTGGGACGTGCTGTAAGTGAATCCATAAGCTTTGATTTGATTCTAAAAAATACTTGTATTTTAAAGAATCCGATCGAATCTGATATTATATGTTTCGCAACGTAACTCTACTAACGCTTACTATTGAGCTTTTACTCCTCCTTAGTTAGGGGGAGCCGGTAGAGTTGTAAAAAAATACACGAGCCTGCTCCTCCTGGAGTGGGCTTTTTTATTTCAGAGTTCATCTCTGTTCGGAAAATCTCTCTCCTGGATCGATCGGAAAAAGGAGAAAACAATGAAACAAGATTCGCAATCGGAAAATGAACCTATAGTGCGTGACCTTTCCATTTCCGAAGATCAAAGAAATGTAAAGTTATTTTCGGATCTTCAAACTCCAATTCCCAAACATCCTCCTTTTTTTATGGACGTGACTTTAAGAGACGGAAACCAAGCACTTCGTAGACCTTGGAATTTGGAACAAAAGGAAACGATCTTTAAACAACTTCTAAAGTTAGGAGTACAAGGAATCGAAGTAGGATTTGCATCTTCTAACGAACAAGAATTTGAAGCGTGTAAACATCTTTCTTCGATTGCGCCAGATAACGTAGTCATATCTTCTTTATCTAGGGCTGTGGAAAAAGAAATCGAAGTTTCTTGGAAGGCAATACGGTTCGCTCCAAAACCAAGGATTCATATTGTATATCCTGTATCTGCTTTTACGATTCAAAACGTATTGAAGACAAGTCCTGAAAAAGTTTTAGATAAAATTTCCCAGTCAGTGGCTTACGCAAAAAGTCTTGTAGGATCCAAAGGAGAAGTTCAATTTTCGGGAGAACATTTCGGAGATTCTTTAGAAAACTTAGATTTTGCAGCAAAAGCGTTTCAAACCGCATTGAATTACGGAGCCGATGTGATAAATCTTCCGAACACGGTAGAACGTTATCGTCCTTGGCTTTTTGTTTCTATGGTAAAGGCGGTTGCCAATCTATTACCAGAGGATATAAGAATTTCGATTCATACTCATAATGATCTTGGAATGGCGACGGCGACAACGGTAGAATCTTACTTTGCAGGAGCTGTTCAACTGGAGACGGCGTTAAACGGACTTGGAGAAAGGGCGGGAAATACAAACACATATGAAGTAGCCATTGCACTTCATAATTGCGGAGTAGAAGTTCCTTTAAATTTTTCGGCGATCTATGAAACATCTCGTTTGGTTTCTTATCTGTCGGAGATTCCGATTTACGAAAAAGCCCCTTTGATCGGAGAAGACGTAATTTCTCATCGATCTGGAATTCATCAGGATGGAGTAGCAAAAACGCGTCATTTGAAAAAAGGCGCCTATCGTGCGTTTGACGCCGCATTGATCGGAAGGCCGGAAGGAGATAGGATCGAATTTACAAATCAATCCGGTAAAAGTGCGATCTATTGCATTTTAAAAGATGTGGGAGAAAATATCACTTTAGAAGAAGCAGGTAGGCTGCAGCCGATTTTAAAAAAGATCTCTGAAGATTTAGGTGGAAGGGAACTTACTTTGGAGGAAATTCGGATCGAATGGAATCGTTTGTTCAGAGCTATATAAAGGATGCTTAATGTTTTTTATTTAAATGGGATTTTGTAATGAAATCTATGTTCAACGTAAGAAAATTTGGACGAATTCGGCTGCAGTGCAGCCGGACCGGGCTCTTCGCTCCAGTCAAGTTATTGTGTGCTACAGTGGTATATTCAATTTCTTTAATTCCAATAACTTGACTCCACAACGCGACCCTGCAGAGCGACCCTTAGGGAGCGATGCATTGAGTTTGAGGAAAGCGTTGTGTTGAGTTTCCAACGCGATTCATAGAGAGCGTTGTGCTTTAGTTCATTCATCGATCCCTTTCGCATTGGAATCAGAGTTTATTTAATTATGGTACCTATTCTTATAGGAATCGATTCAGAGCGGTTTCTTATGTGGATGATAAAAAACGAATCACGTTTAACGGTAATTAGAGGATAAACTGTAAATTTGATTAAATAGGACTATGCTTTCCAAAAGGAAAGCATAACGTCTTTAAAAGTTTTCTTTATAAGATTTGTTTAAGAATTTCCGTTTTCAATTTTCTGAACGGAATGAGTAAAAAGTCAGAGTTTGAGTTTCTTTTTGATGAGATCTAAAAGATCGGCTACAAATTCATCACTTCTACGATTTTTATCTGCGTATTCAAAGGCTTCTTTTGTAGAATCTTCTAACTTTTCATTTTTTGTGGTGATGTTTAAAAGAGAAGCCAAAGAAGCATAAACTATGTCTCCGTTTTCGGAGGAAATAATTTTGTTTTTCAAAGCGATTGTAGAGTCGCCCGGTTCTGCTATTTTTCCCAAAGAGATCGCTGCGGCCGTTGCGATTTTAGGTTCGTTGTTGCGATTTAGAAGTTGGATCAGTTCCGGAATTGCGGATTTTTCTTTGTTCTTTCCAAGAGCAACTGCAGATTCGTATTTTTCGGAATCGGAACCGGAAGAAAGCGATTTAATATGTTCCTCAGTAGATTTTTCTGCGAGTAGCGCGCCGGATGTAAAAGAAACGGCGAACGCAAGAATGAGAATAGAACGAAATTTCATGAGAGACTCCTTTCCTTCGGAAGAATCGTGTAAAGAAACGAGAGAGTCAATCTAAAATTCGGAAGAACTGTAAGAGTTCTTACAATTTAGTACGCGTATAAGTTGGATTTCAGCGATAAAGTAATGGCTTTGAATATTTAGAATAGGGCTCACAAAAATTGTAATTTGTAAGTGTTGTGATAGTTTCTCAATTTTCAAAAATAGAAACAGATGGAGAATTCATTTTTCCACAATTCTAATAAGAAAACTCGGGTTTATTATAGTTTTATCTTCAATTTTTAGAAGAGAAAGATAAACTTTCAAAAACATGTCTCTGAATTGAAAGTAAACTTTGGTATAATTCAATGCGAAAGCGATTGAGGCGTGATCAACAAATTGAATTTATGAAAAGTTTTTGTTTTCAAGAGAACTCTCAATTTGTTGATCGGAGCTGAAAGCGCGGTCCGGCGACGCCGGATTCGCCCGAATTTTCAAACGCTGAATTCACTTTCAATTTTATAAGAATCAGTAAAATTCTAAGTTCAACCAAGCAGAGTGTTGTGATGAAAATTTATGGTACTTAATTTTATAGAGATCAGTAGTAATCAAATGTCAAATCACTGTAAAAAGAAATTGCTATCTTTAAAGATTCCAGAAGTGGTCTTTTGCAAACGTTTGGGAAGAATTTTGGTGATCGGTAAGGTGTTGTATTATTTTACAGCACTTGTAGAATGGTATTCAGTTTTGACTTCCGGAATACACATTCTAAAAAAAGGGTCTGGCAAATTTTGGAACAAACTTTAAATTTCTAACGAACTTTATGTCGGCAAGTCCTTTTCAATTTCATTCACTCAAATCCTTTTTTCAAAAATGGAAGAAAGAATTTTTTCCATTAAGAATTTTAGATAAGTATTTATTTGGAGAATTTTTTAAGATCTTTATCGGAACTGTGATTCTACTAACAGGGATTATGCTACTCTCCCTTGTAAATGATAACCTAAGAAATTTTACCACAACAAAGGCGCCTAGATACCACGTGGCTCTTTTTTTAGTTTATAGTATTCCGAAGATCATATCTACAACTGTAGTTTCCATGTCTTTAATGTTTTCGATTTGTTTTACGGTCGGGCAGTTTTCAGTAAATAAAGAACTCGTTTCTATGATGGCCGCAGGAGTATCTTTTTTTAGAATTGTAACTCCTCTTATCCTATTCGGAATTTTAATGTGGATTATAATGTTGTTCGTGACGGAACTCATCGTAAGGCCGGTCAACAAATTAGCAAAAATAGAACACGACATACTTACGGAGGGTATGGGAACTCTTGCGAATAGTGTGTATCAATTTCACGTAAAAGGTAAAGAAGGGTTTTATTATTTATATTTTTATGATCCGGATAAGGACGAAATCAATGGTGGATTCAATTATATAAGACTCAGACCGGATGGATCTCCGGAAACGGTAATCTCTTCCTTAAAAGCAAAATATAATTACGAAACCAAACTCTGGAAGATGAAAAAAATAGAAGAGTGGCATTTCGACAACGATTTAAAACTCAGTTCTCAGCAAACTTACGAAGAAAAAGAATATGAACTTCCCGAAGAGCCCTCCTACTTTAAGGTTCCTGCAGGTTCCGTGGAAGAGATGAATCTATTTCAGTTAAAAGAAGAAGAAAAAAGAAGAATTCAAAAAGGTCTTGCTTACGGAGACGTTCTTACAGAAAAACATTCCGTTTTTGCTTTACCTATGATGACGATCATAGTTACTTTGATCGGAACAATTGCAGGATATTTTACAAAAAAAACTGCGGGGGTTGCCTCTTTAGGTATAACCATCGGAGTTGTGCTCATCTATTATATATTTAACTCTGCGGGAAAATCCCTAGGCGAAAACGGAGTAATTCCTCCTTTTGTAGGAGTTTGGATCACTCCGAGTTTATTTTTAGGTTTGTGTTTTTGGATGTTTCGCCGGATGAATTTATAAAATTTTGATTCATAAGATAAATAAAATATTCAAATTATTGAAAATATTTATATCTTATCTTAAGATTCTTTTTGTAGTTTCTATGAAATAAGATCTTAATATTTTGCACTCAAATATGATTTTATAATAAAAATTTACAATAATCAGTTATATAGAAATTACTCAGAGCTACATAATAAAATACCCAATCCAATAGTTTATATTTCAATTATATGAATTCAGCATAAGAAAACCGGAGCGAATCCGGCTTTCCATAACAAGCCATAACCAACCCCACAAATTGAATAGGATTTTAGAATCAAAATTGAACTAAAGCAAAACGGATCGCGTTGGAAACTCAACACAACGCTCTCTACGGATCGCGTTGTGGGTGGGAACTCAGTTTTACAGAGGATTTGTCGTAATTCCCACAGATTTAATATTGAGATCCAAATACTTGTGGGGTTGGTTATGATAACAAGCGGGACCGCGCTTTCAGCCCCATTCAATAAATTGCATGAAGGAAACGTAATGCAATATTTCGTCTTTAGTTACAATATAGAAGTGGAGACGCTTTAGTTTCAAACGCGATTTGTCGAGAAGTGAGACGATTTCACGTTGGATTCTATCGAACTTATCTGAAACGACACTTTGTGATAAAATTAGAATTGTTGAAAAATGAATTCTCCATCTGTTTCATGGAAACAGTCGATAAAAACAGTTTTGTTAATCGTAGGTATAGATTTTTCAATAACTCTATTTAACGTGAGTAGGGCGTAAAAAAAATGAGAAAGAATTTTCTAAAAGTATGAGTTCCCACATTTAGGAATTGCTCTGTAAAGTTCAGATTTTAATTTTTTTCAGAAAGGTGAACCATGACCGAATTCACGTTAAAATATAAATTTGTGAGAGTTCCCACAGATTAAGTCACATTACAAATTTTTAAACTTTCATTTTTTGTGATTCGAGTCGAAGGGTTCCACATTTATTTTTTATGGAATACTAGGTTTTTATAAAACGAATCTTTTACGCCGAACTTGCGTTATTTAGGGCTTAATTTTATAGAGATGAGTAATAAAAATTTTATCGTAAAATCTCAAGATTTGCGGCAGTTCCCACAGATTAAGCCTATTAAAAGATTATATTTTTTATAACGGTTTTACTGTCGTTTTAAATTGTATGAGTTCCCACATGGGACGGTTTTTGGAACAGACTCAAAATGAAATTTTAATTTGATGTTCATAGAATGATAATTTTATGCAGATATTTAATTTTAAAATCGTTATCTTTGGATTTTATAAAAAACTAGTTGTTCCGTAAAAAATTGCATGTAGGAAATACCTTAATTTGGATTTTACAGATAAATTCAGAAAATGTAGGAACTACTACTTTCTCAATAACTGAGTGAAGATTGGAATCCCTTGAAAATTTGGAATGAAAGAAAAAGGAAGTAGAAAATGAAAATCGAATTTTCGGCGATGGACTATCATTCGGATGAAACTTTTGAAAAAGCAAATTATCTATTTAAGGGAAGTCTGGAAAAAGGCTGGGAAATATATAGAAACGGAAAAGAGTATTTGCGTCTCGGTCCCGGATATAAACTATTAAGAACTAAACTTTGCGGAGTTTGTTCCACAGATCTTTCCAGAAGTTTTCTTCCTTTTCCACTTCCTCAAGTGATCGGACATGAAGTTGTCGTAGAAGATATGGAGCCAATCCATGGATTTAAACAGAAATACGTAGTAGAGATTAATGATACATTCGAAGCGAGAGGAGAAAAACCCTTCGACAAATTTTGTGAGGAAGGAATCGCATCTCATAGTCCGACAAGAAAGGTACTAGGAATTGATAGACTTCCAGGAGGATTTGGACCTTATATTTTAGCACCACAAAATGCAGTAATTTCTTATAACAACACACTTTCGGATAAAGTTGCGGTTCTAATAGAACCATTTGCGGCTTCTTTACAAGCGGTGCTATCTTCTCCACCTAAAAACGGGGATGAGGTTGCGGTTTTAGGACCGAGAAGATTAGGAAGTCTCGTAGTAGCAGCGTTAGACGCTTTTCGAAATTCCTCAGGAATTCGATTTAAAATTTCGGCACTTTCCAGGCAGGAGCATCTTTTAAAACTTTCTCTCAAATTAGGAGCGGATCAAATAATTGATCTGAGAAAAGAAAAAATAGAAACTCTTAAGGAACGTTATGCGATCGTTTATGATACAACCGGAACTACAAGCGGCTTTGAAAGTGCGATCCGACTTGCAAATAGAGAATTACACCTGAAAACTACGAACGGACAAGAAGTTTTCGGGATCAAAAAGTTGACTGAGTTGGTAGTAGATGAACTTAGAGCCGGTCTCAAAACTGGTTGTACTTTTGAATCGTAATTATTTACTTGTGAAATGGACAAATATTATTCAGAGATACCGGATGGACTTTGGAAACAAATAGCCCCATTGATCCCGAAAGAAAAGGTAAATCCGAAAGGAGGTCGCAATCGAGTACCAACACGATTAGTAATGGCCGGTATCATCTATCGAATGAAAACAGGCTGTCAGTGGCGTGCCATTCCGAATGAGTTTGGATCTGGCCAAACTTGTCACAGAAGATTTCAAGAATGGGAACGAGCAGGAGTATTCAAAAAGATTTATAAATCTATTTTAAAATATTATGATGTAAAGAATCAGATAGCATGGGACTGGGCTTCGATGGATTCGGCAATGGTTAAAGCTCCCAAAGGGGGAGCTTAACTGGGAAAAACCCTACAGACCGTGCCAAATTGGGGGTTAAACGGCATATTCTTACAGATGGAAATGGAATTCCTTTGGCCATAACATTGAGTGGAGCCAATGTTCATGATAAACACGCTGTAAAAGATACGTTGAATTCAATCCTGATTTTTTCCGGTAGAAGAAAAAAGAAACCAAAACATCTTTGTTTAGATAAAGGATATGATTTCAAAGATATAGAAGTTTTAATCAAAAGAAGAAACATTCAATCTCATATTCGGAAAAAAGGTGAGAAGCCTCTCATTGGTAAATATAAAGGAAACCTAGACGATAGGGTCGTTGAAAGACTAACAGTTGGCACAATCGATTCAGGGCTATCCTAATTCGTTGGGAAAGAAAATCTGAAAATTATCTTGCATCTCTTTATCTCGCAAGCTCTATCATTGCTTTTAACTTTTTTGATAGGTAGTTTTGAGACCGGCTCTTAGTCTTTTAAAATTC